>CAZZNR010000065.1:0-4771 GCA_964655835.1 uncultured Muribaculaceae bacterium
AGGGTTAGTTCAAGTACAGCTGCCTTTGCGGTATACACAGGAACAACATATTCAAGTGCATTTAATAGTTCTTCTAATCAAAATGCCTATATCGGATTTAAATATGGAACGCCAGGAAGCGCCAGTTATGATCTAGAACATGCCAATACCAATAAAAGTACAATTTTAACTAATTTAGAAAGTTGGTATAATTTAAGACTAAGTAGTTATACAAATTATTTAGCCGATACCATTTGGTGTAATGATAAAAGTTTAGATACGGTATATCCATTGGGAACCGGCTACGCAGCAAATCAAACTAGATACAGCACCTTCGGAAGGATATATGCTAATGGTTCATATGAAACTGCTGCAAACCCAAGTTTAGTATGTCCAAATGCAGGAAGCGATAATAAGTTATCTAAATTCACAGTAAGTGATAGAATAAATGGAAATGGAAATCTAACATATAAAGTGGGCTTATTAACCGCTGATGAAATAGTATTTGCTGGAGCAATATATTCTTCAGATAATTCAACATATTACTTGAAACAGAATGCAACAGGAACTTGGTGGTGGTCTTTATCGCCTTACCGCTTCAGTGGCGCCTACGCTTACGTGTGGTTCGTGTACTCGACGGGCTATCTGAACTTCAATTACGTCGTCAGCAATTCTGGCGGTTTGCGCCCCGCAGTTTCAATTCACTCTGGGGTGCATGTAACTGGGACAGGCACAACCTCTGACCCTTATATAGTACAAATTTAATCTATAATATTTCCCCTAAAAGAATTTTAGGGGATTTTCTAATTCTAATATTAAATTTTTGTTACCCAACAGCAACTATTAATTTTATTATGATTTTTTCTTATTGCTAATAAAATATTAAAATGCTAAAATAAATTAGGTGATAAATAATGAAAATAGCTATTGCAACTGATCATAATGGCGAATTAGTAAAAAAAGAAATTATCAAGTTTTTAGAAGCGAAAAATTATAATATTATGGATTTAAGTCCTAGTAATAACCCTGTAGATGACTATACTGATTATGCTTATTTGGTTGGAAAAGCCGTTGTCAATAAAGAAGTGGATTTAGGAGTATTACTTTGTGGTACAGGCATTGGAATGAGTATAGCAGCTAATAAAGTTAAGGGTATTAGATGTGCTCATGTATCTAATATCAATGAAGCATCATTATGTAAAGAAAAAAACGATGCTAATATAATAGCATTGAGTGCTAAAATAAATATTAATGAATTAATTAAATTAATTGATATTTTTATTAATACTAAATTTAGCAATGTAGAAAGACATATTAGAAGAATAAATAAAATTACTAAAATCGAAGAAGGCCAATATAATGTATAAAGTATTAATATATACTTTCTCGGTCTTAATAAGCGTTTTTGCTCTTTCTGGAGTGAACTTTAATAATGTGTTTAAAAAGAATTATAAAAACGAAGCAAAAGTGTTAATTTTTATTTTAAGTATTAGCTTAGGCTACTTGTTAGGAAGTTTTATTATTGAATTTTTAAACGTAAGTAGGATATTATGAAAAAAGTATTGTTAGTAATTGGCTTTTTAGTATTAATTTATATTATTTTTATTTTTGTTGAAACAAAAAGATTTAATAGTAATACCCAAATAGAGCCTTTAATATTATTGAGTCAAGATAAAATAAATATAGATTCAACAGAAAATATGATAAAGAAAAAATATTTTGGTTTAGGATATACTATTGAATATGAATTTTTGATTAATAAAACCGCAAATGATGAAGCCCAAACCGATGTTATAAGTGGAAAGTTAATATTATTTGATAAATTCTTATTATCAGCATGGATTCAATAAATAAGGAGAAAAAAATGATAAAAAAGTTAATCTATATTATCCTTTTCTTATTACCGATTTTTATTATTAGTTTTGTAGTAAAATACAAGACTATTTTTTTTGATGAAACAAAAAAAGAAGAAATAATAATATATTTAACTGATAAAAATCTTAAATTAAAATTAGAAGACTATGTTTTTGGCGTAGTTGCATCAGAAATGCCCGCTTTATTTCATGAAGAAGCATTAAAAGCCCAAGCTATAGCATCAAGAAGTTATGTTTTAAGTAAAAAGAAAAATAACGAAATAAATATATCTTCTACTATTAACGATCAAGTATATATGACTAATGAAGAATTAAAAGCTAAATGGGGTAATGATTATGAAAAATATTCTAAAAAAATAGCATCATGTATTAAAGAAACCGAAAATTTAGTTTTAAAAAGAGACTCTAAAATATTAAAAGCTTTTTATTTTTCAATGAGTAATGGTTATACGGAAAATTCTCAAAATGTCTTTAAAGATGAACAAATAGATAGTAAACCATCAAAATGGGATAATCCTAATTTGAAAAATTTTATAGTAGAAAAGATAATAACAGAAGAAGAAATGAAAACTATTTTAAATATTACGGAAAAAATTAATATTCAAGATATAATAAAAAATGAAACAGGAAGAGTAAATACCATTAGAATTAATAATATTATATATTCAGGAATTGAACTAAGACACCTATTAACTTTAAGATCTACTGATTTTACAATTACCCAAAAAGATAATAACTACATATTTACTACTAAAGGATATGGTCATGGCGTAGGAATGAGCCAATATGGTGCTAATGGCATGGCTAAAGAAGGTTATAAATATGACGAGATTCTTAAATATTATTATAACAATATAAAAATTACCAAAATATAGTATAAAAACAAAAATATTACTCAAACTTTAACTAGGAAGGTGTTTATTATATGAAACCAAAATACAAGTTAAAGAGCTGGGTAGTAATTTGTGTCTATATTATTTCGCTAGGAGCAATTATATCTAGTTTATATTTAGTAGGAAAAACCTTAAAAGCAGGAACATTATCATATGACAATTTATCGTATGTATTTAGAGGGGTAATTAAAAATACCGAGGTGCCAGTTGTTGAATATACTAACGAAAAGATTTCCAAACCATATACAAGTGAGACAGTAACAATTGCAAAAGGGTTTTATGATAAGAATCATGATGCTAAAGTTCAAGAAAATGCTTTAATTCTATATCAAAATACTTATATGCCTAACACAGGAATATTATATACTAGTGAAGAAACTTTTGAAATAAATGCGGTTTTAGATGGAACAGTTGAAGAAGTTAAAGCTGATGACTTAATAGGTAATATTGTAACGGTCAAACATTCTAATAATTTAATGACGATTTATCAAAGTTTAAATGAAGTAGATGTTAAAGCTGGTGATGTTTTAAAACAAAATGATGTTATCGGAACGAGCGGAAGCAATAAAATTAAAACAGATAGTGAAAATATGCTCTTATTTGAAGTATTAAATAATGGCGTATATCTTAACCCTGAAACTTTTTATCAAATGAACATCAAAGATTTATCCTAAAAAGCACCCCTAATATATATAATTTATTAGGGGTGTTTAATATAAAAAAAAGAATAATCAAAGAAGCCTTATATATTATTAATAATAATGCCACCATTAGAGAAACAGCTAAACTATTTAATATAAGCAAAAGCACAGTACATAAAGATATTACTGAAAGATTAGCTAAATTAAATATAATGCTTTATCAAGAAATCCAAATAATTATGGATAATCATTTACAAACAAGACATATTAAAGGGGGCGAAGTAACGAAAAAAAAATATAAATCTTTAAGGGCGTGATAACATTTATATAGTAAAAATAACTGATAATAATATTTATATATATAATAAAAAAAAGCGAAAATTAATTAAAGAAAAAATAAAACCAAATATAGTTAAAAATAATAAAGTACATAATGTTAAAAAATTAATAAAAGAACTAAATTATTTTTTTCGGCAAAATAGAATTAATGTAAGATTAATTAATACCAAAATAAAATTTTTATTAAGTAGTAGTTTATCTCCAGCAGAAATTTATTGTTTTAAAGCCGTATTTAAAGAATTAATTAATATTAATTATTATATAATATACGAAGAAAATTTAATTAAAGATAAAGCGGAAATAATAATGTGGGAAGACATTATAAATATTCCTCATAAAAAAAGTAATGTTACCATAAATAATATTAATAATTTTTTAAAAGAAGATCAATATATTATCATTGGATGTAGTGATAACTGGCTTGAAAATATTGCTAAAATAAAGGCAATAAATTTATTTGAATATGAAAATAGTAATACAATATTATTTGAACTAGCATAATATTGTTTTTATTTGCTTAAGGGTATAATTTATAATATAATTGATTAAGAAAGTAGGGATATAATGAAAATAGTTGATGGCTGCTCAGCATGTGCTAATATGGCATATAAATTAAGCGATATAAGTTTCATATATCCGATTACTCCTTCTAGTCCTATGGCTAGTCAAATGGATTTATTAAATAACCAAGATGAGAAAAATCTTTTTAATGATAACGTTAATGTGATTCAAATGCAAAGTGAAGCTGGAGCAGCTGGGGCTCTTCATGGGGCTTTAATATCTGGTTCATTAGCATCCACCTTTACCTCAAGTCAAGGATTACTTTTAATGTTACCTAATATGTATAAAATGGCTGGAGAAATGCTTCCTGGCGTAATTCATGTAGCTTCAAGAAGTATTGCAACTCATGCTTTAAGTATTTTTGGTGATCATCAAGATATTTATGCTACTAGATCAACTGGATTTTCGATTTTAGCTAGTACGAATGTCCAAGATGCTTATAATTTAGCATTAATAGCTCATTTATCTGCTCTTGATAGTAGCA
>CAZZNR010000066.1:0-4739 GCA_964655835.1 uncultured Muribaculaceae bacterium
AGCCCAAATCCTGAAAACAGTAGTATTATAACTATACTAGTTAATTTTATCCCAACTTTATTATTAATTGGAGTAATGATATGGCTATTTACTAAAATTGGCGGAAGCAATAAAAATAGCATGGATTTTGGTAGAAGTAGAGCAAAATTAAATGATGATGTCGGAAAAGTTAAGTTTACTGATGTTGCTGGTTTAGTGGAAGAAAAACAAGAAGTTTCCGAATTAATTGACTTCTTAAAACATCCTAAAAAATTCCAAAAATTAGGGGCAAGAATCCCTAAAGGGGTATTATTAGTTGGCCCTCCTGGAACAGGTAAAACTTTACTTGCTAAAGCTGTTGCTGGAGAAGCTAATGTACCATTTTATTATATAAGTGGTTCGGACTTTGTTGAATTATTTGTTGGAGTTGGTGCTTCACGAGTTAGAGACATGTTCAAACAAGCTAAACAAACCGCACCTTGCTTAATATTTATTGATGAAATAGATGCCGTTGGACGTCAAAGAGGAACTGGTTTAGGTGGCGGCCATGATGAAAGAGAACAAACATTAAACCAATTATTAACTGAAATGGATGGTTTTGGCGTTAATGAAGGTATTATAATAATAGCTGCTACCAACCGACCAGATGTTCTTGATCCAGCTTTACTAAGACCAGGAAGATTTGATCGTCAAGTAATGGTGAGTTTACCTGATCAAAAAGAAAGAGAAGCTATTCTTGGAGTTCATGCTCGTGGAAAAACTTTTGATAAATCAGTTAATTTAGAAAATTTATCAAAAAGAACTCCAGGATTTAGTGGAGCCGATTTAGAAAACTTACTTAATGAAGCAGCCCTTCTTGCTGTAAGAAGAGATTTAAATGCTATTTCAATGAATGAAATTGATGAAGCAACCGATCGGGTATTAATGGGGCCTGCTAAAGAAAGCCGGAAAATAACTGAAAGAGAAAAAAGATTAATTGCTATTCATGAATCTGGCCATGCTGTAATTGGCCTTAAACTAGAATACGCTAATGAAGTTCATAAAATAACGATAATTCCTAGAGGAAATGCTGGGGGTTATACAATGATGTTACCAAAAGAAGAAAAATTTGCGGTAATGACAAAAGATGAATTACTTGCTAGTATTACTAGTTTATTATCTGGCAGGGTTTCTGAAGAATTATTTTTAGGCCAAATTACAACCGGGGCATCAGATGACTTTAGAAAAGCTACTTCAATAGCTCGCTCAATGGTCACTGAATATGGAATGAGTGATTTAGGCCCAGTCCAATTTGAACATAAAAGTGAAGGAGTGTTCTTAGGCAGAGATTATAATAAATCAAGAAATTTCTCGGATACAGTTGCTTTAGAAATAGATCAAGAAATTAGAAAAATTATTGATTCTTGTTATAAGAAAGCTTCGAAAATTATTAAAGAAAATGAAAAACTAGTTATGCTATTAACTGATACTTTAATGGAAAAAGAAACTTTAACAAAAGAAGAAATTACTGAATTAGTTGAAACTGGTAAATTATCAGGTTTGAATAATCCTAATGATTTAAAAGCCCAAGCTAAAAAATATGGTATAAAAGGATATACTAAAATGACTGAGGAAGAACTTATTAAAGCAATTGATAATGCCAAAAGTAAAAAAGATATTGATTAGAAAAATTATTGAAGTAAACTTGTTATATATATAAATAAATCTATAAAAAAACCTTTGATATTAAAGGTTTTTTATTTTAGTTTAGAAATTAGTTTTGCATAATTATTCATAATATTTTGAACAATTTCCTTAACTGGTAATATTTCATCAATATTACTGGCTATTTGGCCACACATTAAAGAACCATTAATAATATCGCCTTCATGAGCTGCTCTTTTTAATGCCCCAGTTGCTAATTCTCTGATTTTATCGGGCGATTCTTGACTTTGTTCTAAAATAAAATATTGATCAGTGAGATTGTTTTTTAAACATCTTACTGGAGAACCGATTTTTTTAAATATTACTACGGTAGAATCATCGGTAGCATTAATGACGGACTTTTTATAATTAATATGAACCGGGCATTCTAGAGACGCTAAAAATCTGGTGCCCATTTGAATTCCACTTGCTCCAAGGGCAATAGAAGCTAATAATCCATATTCATCACAAATTCCTCCTGCTGCTATTATAGGAATATTTATCTTTTTAGCTATTTCGGGAATTAATACCATAGTAGATGTTTCACCAATATGACCGCCTGCTTCACTTCCTTCTACAATTAAAGCATCTACACCTAATTTTTCCATTTTAATAGCATGCTTTAATTTAGAAATAACAGGAATAACAATAATACCATTTTTTTTAAAAGATTTTAAATAGCATTCAGGAGAACCGGCTCCAGTTGTTACAACTTTAACTTTTTCCTCTAGAATAACCTTTACTAAATCATCACAATTGGGGTCCATTAACATTAGATTAACCCCAAAAGGTTTATTAGTTAGACTTTTACATTTTGTTATTTCATTTTTAAGATCTTTTTTAGTCATTCCCCCACTTGCAATTATTCCTAGCCCTCCAGCATTTGATACTGCAGCTACTAAAGGAGCATAAGATATATGAGCCATAGCTCCTTGTAAAATAGGATACTTAATATTTAAAAGTTTAGTAATTGCCATTTTTTCCTCCTTATTATAAATAAATTATTTATATTGTTATTTTAACATAGAATCTTTATTTTGAGGCAATTTTAAATATTTTTATTTGCACTTTTTTTAGACTTTTCCTATCTTATATGATAAAATATTTTATAGATGGAATTCAGAAAGCAGTGATATAAAATGACTAAAATAATATCTTTAGTAAATCAAAAAGGTGGCGTAGGTAAGACTACTACTAGTATAAATTTAGCTGCTTCAATTGGTAAACTAGGTAAAAAAGTTTTATTAATAGATTTAGATCCTCAAGGAAATACAACAACCGGTTTAGGTATAAATAAAGGGGATATAAAATATAGTATTTATGATGTTTTAAATGGTAGTTCTGAAGCCAAAAAGGGTATTGTTAAAACAAAATTTAAAAACTTATCTATTATACCTGCTACTATTAATTTAGCTGGACTTGATATTGAATTAGTTGAAAAAGGATATCAAAATGCAACCTTTAAAAAAAATGAACAGTTAAGAAATGCTCTTGCTAATATTCAAGATAATTATGAATATATCATTATCGATTGTCCACCTTCTTTAGGACTGTTAACTACTAATGCTTTAGTGGCTAGCGATTCAGTTATTATTCCGGTTCAATGTGAGTTTTTCGCTCTTGAGGGAATTACCCAATTGCTTAATACCATTATAATGACTCAAACAAGATTAAACCCTAATTTAAAAATTGAAGGTGTACTATTAACTTTACTTGATTCTAGAACTAATTTAGGATTAGAAGTTGTTGAAGAAGTTAGAAAGTTCTTTAAAGAAAAAGTTTTTAATACTATAATTCCAAGATTGATTAGATTAGTTGAAGCCCCATCTCATGGTGAACCAATTAATGAATATGATCCAACTAGTAGAGCAGCTGAAGCATATCTTAATTTAGCTAAGGAGGTATTAGAAAGAAATGGACACTAAAAGAAAAGCCTTGGGAAAAGGTTTAGAACAATTATTTAATAATGAACCAATGGATTTTAATACTATGAAAGAAGAAATTATTAATACATCAAAAGAAACTGATATAGTATTAATACCTATAAATGAAATAAGAAGTAATCCTTATCAACCGAGAAAGTATTTTGATCAAAATACTTTAGATGAACTAGCTGCTTCCATTAAAGAACATGGTATTTTAGAACCTATAATTGTTAAAAATAGTATAAAAGGTTATGAATTAGTAGCTGGCGAAAGAAGAACTAAAGCTGCAACGATAGCAGGGCTTAAAAATGTCCCAGCTATTATTAAAGATTTTAGTGATGAACATATGATGGAAATTGCATTACTTGAAAATATTCAAAGAGATGATTTAACTTCTGTTGAAATAGCTAAAGCTTTTAAAAATTATATTGATAAATCAGGTATTACCCAAGAAGAATTAGCTAAAAAATTTAGTAAAAGTCGAAGTTATATCACTAATTTACTTGGATTATTAACTTTACCTAAAAGTATCTTAAAATATGTTAATGAAGGTAAAATATCTGCTAGCCATGCAAGAGTATTATCTAAATTAGAAGACGAATCAGTAATTGATAATTTGGCTAATAAAATAATATCTGATAATTTTTCCGTTAGAGAATTAGAACAATTAGTAACTAAATCCCAAAAGAAAAAACCTATTGTGAGAGCAGAATCAAAATCATCAAAACAAGTAATGTTAGAAAATGTCTTAAGAGACTTAATTGGAAGTAAAGTTGTTATTAGCAAAAATAAAATTACCATACCATATGACAGTGATCCTGATTTAATGAGGATTTTAGAAATTTTAAATATTAATATCGAAGGAGAATAGTTATGAGCGAAAAAATTATTAATTTCTTTATATCAGATAATTTTATTGTTCCTATATTAGTAATAGTATTAGGAAGTCTTACTTATAAAATAATTAAAAAAATAATTATAAAAACCAATATTAAAAGTAAGAATGAGTTAGATAAAAAACGTCGTAATACAATTATAAGTTTATTATTAAATATAATTAAATATATTATCATAATAATTGGTCTTATTATTATTTTAGAAGTATATGGCATTAATACATTTAAGTGCTTTGATGCTTAATGAATGTCTTAA
>CAZZNR010000067.1:0-4682 GCA_964655835.1 uncultured Muribaculaceae bacterium
GCATGACATATAATTGTATCAGCTATAATATTATTTTTTTTCATTAATTGATAAGCTTCATTAGTTAAATTATCATTAATTTGAGATCTAATGGTATTTTGTGGAGCACCAGTATAAAACATAAAAGTATTAGCACCATATTTAATTGCTTGTTCAACACATCCTAAAAGTTGATTTTTACTATAACTTACATGTGAACCTATTATTAACATTAACATCAATCCTTCTTTAAAACAATTATAACATATTATAAAAAATACCAAAAAAAAATCAAATATAAATTTGATTTTATTAATCTACAGCTTTCGGTAAATTATTAAGATCTACATCTTCACAATTTAATAATGGTTTGTAAACATCTTCAAAAGGTTCATCTAAAAAATCTTTTCCAGGTGATGTTGTTTTGCCAGTACCTAATGCTTTAATATGTTCATTACTAATTCCATCGACACTATAACTGTTATCAGTTAAATGTAACCAAAATTTAGCACTTTGATCAGCTTGAATTTCTACTGCTACAATACCTAAATAATTGCCCGAATTTTCTATGCCTAAATCTGCAAGTTCGTAACATGGTTCTCCACTTCCCTTAACCAAAATATCTGCTTGATATACTTCTTCAGCTTTAGTTAAAACTTTTTGAGCATAAATTTTAAATGTGCTTTTTTTAGCATTATTCATTGTTTTCATAACACTTGGAATCGCAAGAGCCATAATTATTGCTAATACTACAATTACTGCAAGTAATTCTACTAATGTAAAACCTTTATTATTTATTTTTAACATAACATTTACCTACTCTCTAGTATAATTATAATAATATAATAATTAAAAGTCAATATTAATTAATTATTTTAAAAATAGTATTAACAGTATCAAGAGTATTAATGGCATTATTAAATTTTCCCATATTTTGATTTCGACTATATTTTTTATAATCATTTAAAAAACGTCTATAATTTATACTATTACGATTTAAATATTTATACCACTCGGAATGTTCTTTTAAATAATTAGTTAGTTTTTGATCTTTAGATATTCTAAATTGGATTTCATGTTCCATATTAATCTCCAAAAAATTTAGTTATTGGTCGAGGGCTTTTAGGTATGGGCGGAGTTTTTACGGGACTTTTAGAAGTTAATTCTTGAATTACATTAATAGCTTTTTGGGCATTATTGATATATTTTTGGACATTATCTATATTAATGTTTTTTACTAAATTAGTTAGTTCAGTTAAGGGTATTTGTCTTTCTTCTTCGTTAATATTATTTTTATATTTAGCCCATACTTCTTTATTGTCTCCATAGATATCATATATTTCATAAAAGTCTTGCCAAGTATATTCTTTGTTTTTAATATAAGTAACTAATTCGGGATGATTAGAAATAAATATTTTAAAATCTGCTTTTTTTGACATAAAAAATCACCTATAATACTTTATTCTTATAAGTGATTTTTATGTTATAGTTTAAAGTCTTCAATAAAATCTTCTAGAGTAAATTCTTTTATTTCTTTTTCTGGCGTTTCTTCTTTTAGAATATACAATTCTTTTTTAAGAAAATATTCTTCAATTCTTTTTTTATTTAAATTTGATCCAGTACTAATTAAATCCATAATTGGTACTTCACTATTTTTAATATAAATTAAATCTTCATTTGATTTAAGTCCAATTACATCTTTAGCATTAGTTATAAAAGAATTTAAAATTTCATAATTGGTTGACTTAATTTTTTTAATAAGCGTATTTCCTCTTTTAGCTCTAGTTAATGATTTTAAATCAGATAGTTTAATTCTTTTTCCGGTTACTTTATTAGTAAATATATTTAAATATTCATCATTTTTATTATAAATTAAACCAGCTATAACAACATCGTCTTTTAGATTAATACCTTTTACACCAGAAGCTTTAACTCCACTGACAGGTATTTCGGATGTTTGATAATTTAAATAATACCCCGCTTTAGTGATTAATATAGTATTTTCTTTTTCTAATAACACATTTAGCAAAATATCATTATTTTTTAACTTAATCGCAGTATAAGTTTTAGAATATCTACTAACAATAAAATCGTTTAGATTACTCCTTTTAACCATTCCGTTTTTGGTAAATAAGACAACTTTAGGATTATTTATTGCTTCATTTATAATATAAGCATTAATAACTTTTTCATCAGGTTGAACTAGTACTAAATTACTTATATGAACCCCAATTTCTTTCCATTTACAAACCGGTATTTCATGAATTGGTAAATATATATAGTTACCTAAGCTAGTAAAGATAATTAGTTTATTTAAAGTCGTACTTTGCATGTAACTAATAACATAATCCCCAGGTTTTAAAGCGGTTTCTTCTTCATTTGCACTATATGATTTCTTACTAACTCTTTTTAAATAGCCATCATTAGTTAGAATAATAATTACATCTTCTTTGGTAATTAAATCTTTTTGATCTATTATAATTTCGTGAGTATCTAAACTTATTTGGGTTTTTCTAGGAATCCCATATTCTTTTTTAATCTTACGAAGTTCTTCTTTAATAACTAAATTTAATTTATCACTTGAAGATAGAATTGATTCTAAATGAGTGATGATTTTTCTTAAATTAGCTAATTTTTCTTCTAAAATAGTTATATCAGTATTAGTTAAACGATATAATTGCAGCATTACAATGGCAGTTGCTTGTTCTTCAGTAAATTTAAAATCATTAATTAAATTTAAAATAGCATCTGTTTTATTTTTACTTCCTCTAATGGTATTAATTACTTCATCTAAAATACTAATTGCTTTTACTAGACCTTCCGTTATATGAAGTTCTTTTTTAGCAAAAGCTAAATCAAATTCACTTCGTTTATAGACTACTTCTTTTTGATGGTCAATATAGGCATCAATAATTGGTAAAATACCTAATAATTTAGGTCGGCGGTTTACTATAGAAACCATATTATAATTATAACTAGTTTGAAGTTCAGTATTTTTTAATAAATAATTTATGATTAAATCTTGATCAGAGTTTGCTTTTAAATCAATAACAATTCTAATAGTGGAATCTTTATCTGATTCATCTCTTACTTCAGCAATACCATCTATTTTTTTATCAATTCTAATATCATCTATTTTTTTAATTAATAAAGCTTTATTTATTTCAAAAGGTATTTCAGTAATAATAATTTGGTTTTTACCTTTAGTTTTAACAAATTCATATCTTGATCTGATGACTACTTTTCCTTTACCTTTAGAAAAAGCTGACTTTATACCTTCAATGCCTTGAATGATACCACCAGTTGGAAAATCTGGCCCCTTAACAATATCTAAAATAGTATCTAAATAACAATTGGGACTGTCAATTCTTTTAATAACCGCATCGATTACTTCATTTAAATTATGAGGGGGAATATTAGTAGCATAACCAGCACTGATTCCACTTGCTCCATTTACTAATAAATTAGGAAAT
The DNA here is from genome assembly GCA_964655835.1 of uncultured Muribaculaceae bacterium. Lineage (GTDB taxonomy): Bacteria > Bacillota_I > Bacilli_A > RF39 > UBA660 > DUUS01. The sequence goes on from CAZZNR010000067.1 coordinate 3,453, forward strand.
TTAGCTGGTAGAACGGTTGGTTCAAATAAAGTATCAGAATAGTTGGGGGTCATAACAACCGTATCTTTATCAATATCTTTTAATAATTCTTCACTTATTTTAGCTAATCTAGTTTCGGTATAACGATATGCTGCGGGACTATCACCATCGATTGAGCCATTATTACCGTCTACTTCAACTAAAACATGGTTTTGTTTCCAGTTTTGACTCATTCTTATTAAAGCATCATATACCGATGTATCACCATGGGGGTGATATTTCCCTAAAACATTCCCTACCGCATTAGCACATTTTTTAAATTGCTTATCATAGGTATTTTTATCTTTATACATAGCATAAATAATTCTTCTTTGGACCGGTTTAAGACCATCTCTAACATCAGGAATAGCGCGATCTTGAATAATATATTTAGAATAACGGGCAAATCTTTCCCCCATTATTTCTTCTAAACTATAATCGTGAATTTTCTTTAGGACTTCTTTCACTATTTATCACCATCTAAAGTATAACATAAAATTTTAAAAAAAGAATAAATCACGTTAGAACTTAAGGTATTAATAGACAAAACAGTTACTATTTGGTAACTGTTTCTTATAAATAATTAAATAAAAAGTATAGGAAATTAAATAACATGCTTATGATTGTTATAGTTATAATATTTTTCTTTTGCAAATAAAATATACTAAGAACAAAACCAGTAACTAATAAAGAACTATCATTTAAATTTAATATTAATAAATAATATCCTAGAATTAAGATTATACTACCAATTATGTATAATAGATTATTTTTTTTCACTATTTTAAATAACATATGCCTTAATACGATAGTTTCCATTAAAGGAAGTAATAAAATATTATTAATAAATAAATAATAAGGTATTCTTTTATATAATAAATCTATTTTTAAGATAGTTGATCCATTACATTGATTAATTAAAAAGGTAATGATAAAAATTATTATAAAGATAATTACTAATATTAATAGATATAATATTACACTTTTAAAAGTATTTGCTTTATTATTAATTAAATTTTTCCAATCTTTAGCTAAATCAAAATAAAATAAATAAATTATGGTTAATAAAATTAAGGAATTGATACCTAATCTTAATATTAATTCAATAATATTATTAGAGTTTAGAGAGGATAATAAACTATTCAAAATTATAGGTACAATAAAAAATAAAAATATAGTTACAAAAAAATTTATATATTTATTCATAACCCC
>CAZZNR010000068.1:0-4674 GCA_964655835.1 uncultured Muribaculaceae bacterium
ATTAACAGCATTGTTATTTAAGTAAACATTATAATGTAAATGATTACCTATGGCATAACCACTATTTCCCATTTGAGCAAGTAAATCCCCTTCATAAACTTTATCCCCTACTTTAACTTTTATACTTCCTTTTAAAAGATGGATTAATCTAGTCGTAAATTCATTATTATGTTTAATTCTAATTATATTTCCCGCATCATTTTTATTTAACAAATTATTGTTTTTACCATCAATTACATTTATTATGGTTCCATTATGAGGTGAGTATATATTTTGATTTGAACCTCCATAATTACTATTCCATCCTAAATCTACTGCCATATGATCTTTATCATAATTATTAGTAATGCTAATATAATTAACGGGATATCTTAACTTTATAATTATCACTTCCTCTATTTAATTCATTAACCGCACTTTCAATTAAAATCTCTAATTCAAAATTACTTATTAAAATATTCTTAAACTTTAACCTTTCGATTATTATTTTTTGAGCCTTTTTTAATTTTTCTTCGCCAGTTAAATTATAATCTTTTTGTTCAATATATTTGATTGTACTATCAATAATGTTTTTAATTTGTTCCTCATGCAATTTATTATCATAACATTTTTTTATTTTAGAAAGTATATAAGCAAGAAAACCACCTATGGTTGTAATTATCATTGGTAATATTGATTCAATCAGGATATTAATGACATTTTCTATAAAAACACTTCTTTCATTATTATATTTTTAGCGTAGCTATAATATATTATGATGTTTATATTTTTTAGTAGCGGATTATTACCTAGCAAAAAGAATTTATTTGTTACTAAAAATTATCTAGTTCATATACTATAATATAAATTTAGGTATTTTAAAGAAAGGTGGTATTTTAAATGATAACTTATATAGTTATGCGAGGAGATACACTGTGGCATATTGCTCAAAAATATGGTATTAGTTTAAATGAACTAATTTTCGCCAATCCTCAAATTACAAATCCAAACCTAATTTATCCGGGCCAAATTCTTCATATTCCTAGTAATGATTCTTTAACTTATATAGTGAAAAAAGGGGATACACTGTGGCAAATAGCTCAAGAACATGGAATGCAATTAAATGATTTAATAGCAAAAAATCCGCAAATTCAAAATCCCAATTTAATTATTCCGGGAGAAATAATTAATATTTCCTATGAAAAAGAAATTCCTAGTATCTCAAATGATACAAGAAGTTTAGAATTGGAAGTTATTAGATTAGTAAATGAAGAAAGAAAAAAAGCTGGCTTAAACCCGCTAGTAGAAAATATGGAATTAACTAATGCAGCTAGAGCTAAATCCAAAGATTTTATTAATAATAATTACTTTTCTCATAATTCGCCAACTTATGGTTCCCCATTTGAAATGTTAGATTCTCTTGGTATTAGGTATACTGCAGCGGCAGAAAATATTGCCAGTGGACAAAGAGATCCAGCAGAAGTTATGAGTTTTTGGATGAACTCTTCCGGACATAGAGCTAATATTCTAAGTCAGACCTTAAATCAAATAGGTGTGGGAGTGACAAGAGATAGTAATGGTAATTTATACTGGACCCAACTATTTATAAGGAGTTAATCTCCTTTTTTTATATATTTCATAAAATATCTATTTTCTGTTGTTTGAATTATATTAAATCCTAATTTTTTTAATAGCTTAAAAGCTTTTTTATTATTTATATAAACCCATGAATAAATAATTTTATTATTATTGATAATATTTAAAACAATAGATGTTCCTATTTGTTTGTTACGATATTTTTCTTCAAGATATAGTTCATCTATTAATATTCCATCTAGATGTTTTATTACTAATAAACTTCCTGCTATATTATTATTTACATATATTATTTTATAATTATTAATTTGCTTTGGAACATTATTATTCACATATTTATTAATTTTTTCGATCTCTTCATCAAATAAATTTGAGGCATATTCAAATATTGTATTTAATTTGTATTGAATTAATAATTCTAAATTTTCTTTTTTAGCTTGGTTTAGTTCATATTTCATAAAATCTCCTTTTTTCATTATAAAAAAAATGGTGCTGGCACGGTGAATTGAACACCGATTAAAGCCTTACCATGGCCTCGTAATACCTTTATACTATGCCAGCAAATTAACATATTAATTATATCTAACAATCTTTTAATATGCAATTTATCTTAATAAAAAAAACTATTTTAATGAAAATTTATTCATTAAAATAGGATATTCTCGTTCATCAACTTTATTAATTATATCATTTTCTTTATAAAAAAAAACTACTTCATTATCATTCTTAATATCAATTGTATAATAATAAACACAATTATTTGATTTTAAAGATTTGATAATTTTATATGTTATGTTATTTAATTTTATGTTTTTCATTTCGAATTTCTCTAAGTCCTTCCTTTTTAAGATTAGAAATTTCTTTATATAACTTATCATTAGCATCTTTTAAATCCATATCTTTAGGAACTTTAAAAGGTTTGCCATACCTAACGTTTAAATAGTTTTTTTTCCACACTTTATACTCACCAGTAAAAGCACAAGGTACAATACTTGCTCCGGATTTTTGAGCCATCGAAACAACTCCATATTTAAAAGGTAGTAAAAAAGCATCTGTTTTATTTCGTGTACCTTCAGGAAATACTCCTAAAGCATAACCATTATTTAATATTTCCATAGCCGAACTTTTAGCATCTTCATCTTTAATTTGTCGATTAACTGGAATACATCCAGCCATTTTAAAAAACCAGGCTTTTTTCTTATCTTGAAAGTATTCAATTTTAGCCATATAATGAACCATTCGTTTAGTTGAAACAATAACTAGATTTTGATCAAATAAATGCATGTGATTACCAGCGATAATAATTGGGCCTGTTTCGGGAATTAAATCTTTATTGTAATATTTTGGGCGATAACATATTTTAAATAGAAAACCTAATACTATTTTAAAAAAGTTATAACCATTAATATGATCTTCTTTTTTCATTATTTTTCTTTACTGTATTTTTTTGTACAATCCTCTTCTATTTTTTTAAAATTTATTTTGCCTATTAATGTTTTGGGAATAGATTTAATAAATTCAATTTCGGCCGGCATTGAATATTTAGCAATTGATTTTTCACAATATTTTTTAATATCCCGGCTTAATTCTTTACTAGGTTCAAAATTATGTTTTAATACTACATTAGCAATAGGAACTTGTTTGCGGTAAGGGTGAGGTATTCCTACAACTACACAAGACTCAACAGCAGGATGAGTAGCGATAATTTGTTCCATATACATAGGATAAATATTGTATCCGCTTGCAACAATCATTCTTTTTAAGCGTGATTCAAAAAATATAATACCTTCTCTATTTTTATAACCGATATCACCAGTATGAAGCCATAATTTATTATCTTTATGAATTCTTAAGGTATTTTTAGTTTCTTCACTTTCATTTAAATACCCCATCATTACAGTTGGTCCAGATATACATATTTCACCTAGCTTATTTGGTTTAACTTCTTTTTCCGTATTTATTTTAACGATTTTTATTTCGGTATTAGGCATGGGCAGACCTATTGCCCCTTCTTTAAAATAAAACGACGGACATACGATACATACTGCAACACTTTCTGATAAGCCATAACCTACTCTAACTTGGGTTTTTGATCCATGTTCAGCAAGATAATTATTAATTCTAGTTCTTAATTCAGCTTTTAAAGTGTCTCCTCCACAAATACAATCAGTAACGCATTTTAAATAAGTTTTAGATTGCTCATCACTATTTATTAAGGCTTCAAACATTGTTGGAACACCTACTACGAAATTTGGTTTATTCTTTTTAATTAATTTAGCAAAATCTTCTGGTTTAAATTGCGGAATTAAACAACATTTAACTCCCGCAAGCAAGACGGTATGAATACAACATCCTAAACCAAAGCCATGGAATATAGGTAAAATTGATAAAACGGAATTTCCTGGTTTAGCTGCCTCGATTCGACTAATAGCTTGCAGAGCCATAATATTAAAATTATTATTTGAAAGCATTACCCCTTTTGGTTTACCAGTTGTTCCTCCACTATAAAGAATAACAGCTTCTTCTTTACCAGTTAATTTAACTTTATAATCGAGATTATCATAACTATAACCTAAATCATAAAATTCATCCCATAAAATGATTTTACTTTCATCTTGATCTTCAATTAAAGTTGGATTTCGGAAATTTTTAATCGTTTCCATCGCATTATAAGCTGTTTTTACAACTATTGGCATACTTGTATCTACCGAACATATAATTATTCTTTCAATATCTTGATTTCTAGTTGCATTTAATACACGTGATTTTAATTTATCGATTGTTATAAAAAATCTACTTTTTGATACTTCAACATAATACTCAACTTCATTTTCGCTTGATAAAGGATGAATCATATTAGCAGTTGCCCCAACCATATTTACAGCATAAACCGAAATAATAGCCTCCGGAGTATTTGGCATACTAATAGTAACTCGATCACCTTTTTTTACTCCAATAGCTTTAAAAGCCTTTGCCGCATGTTCGATTTTCTGATAAAACACTTGATATGTTACTTCTTTCCCAAAATAATTATAAGCCGCTAGTTTAGGAAATCTATCAACAGATTGTTTAAGTAACTCATGTAATCCACAACTCGGA
>CAZZNR010000069.1:0-4506 GCA_964655835.1 uncultured Muribaculaceae bacterium
CCATATCCAAACATAACGCCTATATCATTAGTAGTTCCAACTGGTATATGAGCTAATACAATTCGTTTTTCCCTATTGATATTACCAGTCATAATCTCATTAAAAGTTCCGTCTCCACCCATAGATATTATTAAATCAACATCTGCTAAATGATTTACGATTTCTTTAGCATGGCCGCGATATTTTGTGCCATAAACACTTACATTATAATCATTCTTTTTTAATATCGATACATATTCTTTAATATGTTTTTGTTTTAATGCTTTTCCACTATTTGGATTATAAATCAATGCACAAGTTTTCATTTATATCACCTACTATAAAGTATACTTTGTTTATTAATTTTATGCAATTTTTTTATATTATATAATGAAAATATTAATTATTAAAAAAAAATGAGAGAAATATAAACTTAATTATATTTCTCTCAGTAGTTAAGATATTAAATTAATAATTTCTTAACTACTAAAATTATATGCGATATTAATCAAAAAGTCAACCTTTTTTTTTAAAAAAAACACTTTTTTTATTTTTTTGTATTTTCATCTTCAAGAAGATATTTTTTAACCCCACTCCATGCATAACCTTTAGCTAGTTTATTAATATCGACATTTTCTTTTATTGGTCCCATATTTTCTAAGGATTTTAAATTATAACCATTTTTTAATATTAAAAATTTTCCGCTATTAGGATAAAGAGCTTTATTAGGGCAACCATAAATACAATTTAAACACATGTGACATTTCCTATTAAATATAGGTCTGTTTTCGACTAAATTAATATTATTAGCAGGACAATTTTTTACACACCATCCGCAGCCATTACATAAATTAGTAGATGTGATTTTTTTGCCAAAATATTTTGTTACTGGTTTTTCCATTTCACCAAGATAAGATATTATTTTATCAATCAAATAAGGCTTAGTTCGATGGATTACTCCTTTTTCAAGATCATCGACAATAACATCAATTTTATTTGGTAATATTTCTAATAACATACGGGATAATATTTCATTAGTAGCGATTAAAATATTTGATGGCATTACAAGCATTTTTTCATAAATAATTTTATATCCTTTTTTTTCAAGTCTTTTAATAGAGCCTCTCCGACAAGCAGTATTTGGCATAATTTCCCCGCCACCAGATACAGATATAATAACAGCCGGTAAGTTATTTACCTTTGTAAGCTGTGAAATCCATGTATATACTGCTTTTGGGGCATTAAAAGCATGAACTGCAAATAATAAAACGAGCATATCATAATCATGATCTTTATCTTGCCAACTAGGTTTAATTTGTTGACATACTACTTTAAACCCCTTGATTTTAAAAACTGTTTGAAAATAATTTGCGGCTTTTGCCGTTCCTCCGGTTCCAGAATAATAAACTATTTTGACTTTCTTTTTAATCATTATACTACCAACTTTAATTAATATATTAAACATATAATATATCTCTATATTTATTGTATCATTAAATTTAAAAAATATATAATTATTTAATTGTTAGTAATAGTTTGCATCCATTCTGTGTAAGTAATGATATTTATGTTATCTCTTTTTTTATCAATATAATCAATTATTTTATAAAAATCTTTTTCTTTGTATTTCATTAATGTCTTATCTACTTTGTTTTCTAATTTATGAAAAAGTGAAATTATTGTAAGATTATTTTCAATAGCATAATCAATCCACCCATTAACTGTATTAGGATTTATATTAGTTAAAACATTTTTAACTTTAATTTCATAAAGATTAGTAGGGATTTTATCATTAAAACCCTCTTTAGTACTTCTTCCACTAATATAGCTTAATTTTTTAATTATTTTAATAGTATTTTGATCATATTTTCCTTCTGGATAAATTAATACTTTGTTAGGATTAATAAAACCACGGTTAAGTAACCATTTATTAGCTTTGTTTATTTCTGAAAATTGCTTATCTATTTTTTTATTAGAAAGATTAATATGACTATAAGTATGATTAAGTAAATCCCAATTTTGATTGTATAAATTAGATAAATCACTTTTATTCATATAATCAGGTGCTCCAATTAATTCGGGAATAACCGCAATTGAACCCCTTATATTTCTTTTATTCATATAATTAAAACCAATTGTATACTGAGTTTTCCAAGCATCATCTAGCATAATAATAACATTAGCTTTGTTATCATAAATATTTACTTTATTATCTTTATTTTCTCCAAAAACAATCATAGTTTTATTCGCGAGATAATCAATTGAATTATTAATGTTAATAAATATATCAGAAAAAATATTAATAAAAATTATAAAAGCAATAATGAAATATATGTATAATTGCCCAAGATTCTTATCCATTAATTTATTCCCCCTATTTTAAAACATTATAATATCGGCCGCTTCGATTAACTTTATTCCAACCTTTTTTATCAGTAAAATAGGAAAAAGTTCCGAAAATAATTGTGCCTAATATGATTATCCGGTATACTATCAAATCTAAAAGAACGGTTATTATTAGCCTAATAAAATCTAGCCCTTTATATTTAACACCATAATAGTATGCAATACAAAGGCTAATAAGATTATATAGAAAATGAATCATAATAAATATTATTAAATAAATAATAACAGAAGATAAATTACCATTAATTATGCAATAGATAAGCATAATAGAAAATAATATTATTATAAAAGAGCTAATCACGCCTAATAAAAAAGCATCTATTATCATAAAAAAAGGTATTGGTTTAGAAAATATATCTTTAAAAATATTTCTTTTAAAACTAAACAAACTTTCTATAAAAGATTTTTGCCATCTTTTCCTTTGTTTCATATAATCTCGAAACGTTTCCGGACCTTCGGTATAACATATTGCTTCAGGAACATAAATAATTTTTTTATTACTGCCTAATATATTAAATTGAATTTTTAAGGTAAGATTCAAATCTTCACCAATAACATGATCAAAACCATTAACAGCAAGTAAAATATCTTTTCGAAAAAAACCAAAAGCCCCAGAAATAACTAATAACGATTGTAATTTTGCAAGCGAAGCTTTATAACAAAAACAAGATTTAATATATTCTATAGTTTGTAACCTTAATAACAAATTGATTTTAAGCGTAGTGTCATCTTTATTTTTATGCAAATTAAATGATTGTAAAATTTGAATTACGCCACTTGCAGCTACAACATTAGAATCATCAAAAACAGGTCTTATTAAAGCTAGTGCATCAGATTTTAATATACTATCTGCATCTAATGTGATTACATAATCATTGGCAACATAATTAATACCAATATTCAAGGCATCACTTTTTCCCCCATTTTTTTTATCAATAACAAACATATTAGAATATAATTTAGACCTATAAGCTTGTATTATGTCTTTAGAATGTAAATTATGCTTCTTTTCCATTTCGATTTTTTCGAACTTAAGAAACTTTTTAAGCACTTTAAGAGTCCTATCAGTTGAACCATCATTTATAAAAATGCATTCATAATTATTATATTCAATCCTTAGTAATCCTTCGACAGTATTTTTAATTATTCTTTCTTCATTAAAACAAGGAATTAATATACTTAAAGGCCTATTAGTATTTTTGACTTTTATATTTTTTTTATTTAAAGAAAAGATTACATTAAAAATATGATAGATGGGGAAAAATATTCCTAAGAAAAGAAATAACTCAGCTAATAGTCTCATACCGAATCTAACTCTTTAGGTATTATCATTATATAATCAATTAAAAAATTGGCCAAAGAAAAATTATCTTTCGGATTTTTAGCCCAATCACCACCGACAGCGAGGTTAATAATCAAATACATTTTTTTATTTGGAATACCGACATTAGTTTTATAAATTATCTTATTATTGACATAGCATCTTATTTCATTTTCTTCCCAATCCAATTGATAAATATTAAAATCATCATTAACTTTATAATTAACAAAATTTTTGTCTAATTCAGAATTAGAATTTAAGTAGTGAATGCCAGTCCATGTTTGATTATATTTATTACCTAAAATTTCTATAATATCTATCTCAGGAAGTAAAGAACCATCAGCTGGAAGTAACCATATGGCAGATACTAAGCCTTTCTCAATCGCTGGTTTTGCTCGAAAAATTATCTTTCCATATAAAAACTCAAATTTATCCTTTGTATTTATCATTCCCGATGTAAAATGGTGCTCTTTATAATCCTCTTTATGAGCAACAATTTCTAAAATGCTATTATTTATATTTATGTTTCCATGATTATAATATTGTAATTCGTTATTATAATTATTTCCTTTTTCAATAATATTCCAAAACAAAGGATTTAGTTTTTTATTAAAGTCATCTACTAAATAGTCTAATTTTATTACTTTTATTGTATTTATTTCATATTTTCTTTCTGGAGGACTTTTAATTATTACATATATTAACGATAAAATTATTATAGAAAGAATAAGTTTTAAAAAAAAGATTTTTTTCATTATTTATCACTCCAGTATCAAAACAATTAATATACTTTATGCTAA
>CAZZNR010000070.1:0-4447 GCA_964655835.1 uncultured Muribaculaceae bacterium
AAAAGTTATCCCTATATTGAATTAATAAAAAAACCTTATCCTCAATTAAAAGTAGTAAGATATTTAAAAATTAAAAAAAATAAAGATCGTTTATTATTTGGGCCTTTCGTAAATTCTTACGCCGCAAGGCGTATGGTTAATTTAATCAATCGTTTATACCCCTTAAAAAAATGTGAAGGATTACCAAAAGATGTTTGCTTATATTATCATATAAAACTGTGTCTAGGTTATTGTAATTATCAAATTGAAGAAGCCGAAATTAAAGTTATGTTAGATGAAATTACATCCATTTTAAAAGGTAATGATTTAATTATCAAAAATAGAATAAAAGATCAAATTACTTATTATTCTCAAGAAATGAATTATGAAATGGCTTTAGAACTTAAAAATGAGCTTAACTATATAGAAATAATACTTGAAAAACAAAAAGTAGAGTTATATAATAAAGAGAATTTAGACGTTATTAATTATTACTATTATAAAAGTTATTTAGGAATTGAAATCTTATTTGTAAGAAGTGGTAAATTAATTGGATCTTTTAATGATATTTTAAATATACCTGAAGATTACGAAGAAGATTTAGAATCATATATTGCTTTATTTTATAATAAAAAAGAAATTCCTAAATTAATATTAATTCCCGATGGTTTGAATACTTCTTTATTAAAAGAGGTCTTAAATACCAAAATAATAGTACCTTTAAAAGGAAATAAAAATAAGATTTTAAAGATGGCTTATGAAAACGCTAAATTAAATGTTTTAAATAATTATCAAAAGAAAGAAAACATTATTTTACGTAGTAAAGGAGCAAATGATGAATTAGGTGCTTTATTAGGAATTAATATTAATCGAATAGATGTTTTTGATAATTCTAATCTTTTTGGTTCTTTTGCGGTTTCTGGCATGGTAGTATTTATTGAAGGATTACCTCAAACCAAAGAATACCGTAAGTATAAAATAAAAATAGCTAAGAATGATGATTATAATACGATGAAAGAAGTTATTTATCGAAGATATCAAAGAGCTTTAATGGAAAAAACCACTTTACCAGATTTAATTATAGTAGATGGGGGAGTTATTCAAATTAGAGCCGCTAAAGATGTTATTGAAGATTTAAATTTAAAAATTAAAATATGTGGTTTAGTTAAAGCAAAGAATCATAAAACTAATGACTTGATTGATGGTGATACTTTGACAGTGTATAATATTGATAAAACTAGTATTTTATTTAATTATTTAACTAGAATTCAAGATGAAGTCCATCGTTATACGATAAATTATCATAAAAATTTACGTAGTAAAGGAACAATATCTAGTATTCTAGATAATATTCCTGGCATTGGAACCCAAAGAAAATTAAAATTAATTAAAGCATTTGGAAGTATTCAAAAAATAAAAGAAGCTGATAATAAAGAATTAAAAAAATATTTACCTGATAAAACAATTACAATCTTAAAAGAATACTTAAATAATAATCAAAGAAAAGAGTGAATAAAATGATTGAAGAAAATGATGAAATAATATTTTTTAAAGATCTTTATGCGGGAAGACTAGTTGATTTACAAATACTAAAAGATGGCAATGCTCAAATTAGTAATTATTTAATAATTTTAGAGAAAACTAATAATAAAATAGGTATAGTTGGAAATTATCCTTATTATTTATATAAAGAAATTTCTAGTTCTGATTCATTTTATATTAATAATCAAGGTAAAGTAATCGAAATCAATAAAGATAATGATGTTATTGAATCAAAAATAGAAATTATTCACTTTTTAGCAGTTAAAAAAATTTTAAATTTGGGTCTTGACTTATTAGAAAATTATAAGAAATTATTTGATTTTAATGTGGATGAATTTGATGATTTAGAAAGATTATATAATTTTGCTTTAAAATATAATGATGAAGATAATTTTACTGAAGTAAATATAGAATTAATAAATGATTTAAATCTTTATTTAGAATCATTTCATTACCTACTATTTCAAGATACCCAAAGTATTGTTACGGATATATATATTGATCGACTTAATCAATTAAATCATAGAGTAGAAAAAGTATTAAAACCCGATACTTCAAAAGATAAAAGTCATTTAGAATTAATTAATTGTGAAGATTCGCGAAAACTAACTTAGGTTTTAGTAATTAAAAATGCTTATAAAAAGAATAATTTTAATAGAAAAGAGGGAATAAAATGATGGAAGAAAATGATGAAATGATATTTTTTAAAGACCTTTATGCGGGAAGATTAGTTGATTTTAAAATATTAAAAGATGGGAATTCGCGAATTAAAAATCGTTTTATTATTTTAAAGAAAACTAATAAAAAAATTGGGGGAGTTGGATATAAGCCTTATTATTTATATAAAAGAATTTATCACTCTGATTCATTTTATATTAATGATCAAGGTAAAGTAATTAGTAAATATAGAGATGATGATGTTGTTGAATCAAAAATGGAAATTATCGATTTTTATTCTGTAAAAGAAATTTTTAATAAGGCTCTTTATTATATAGAAAGTCCGGAAAAATATATAACTTCAAAAGATTATGTTGATTTTATTTTAAAATATGTAGATGAAGAGAATTTTATTGAGGTAAATGATGAATTAATTCAAGATTTATTAAATAATTTAGAATATCTTCATTCGACACTTTATGAAATTATTGAAAAACATATTGTTGATAACCATGATATTTGTCATAGTGGATTAAGTCAAAAAGCAGGCAAGGTAATAGAGTTTAATACTTTTAAAAATAAAAGGGATTTAGATCAAATTAAATCTGAAGATTCAAGGAAATTAACTTAGTTGACTTTTTAAAGTATTTAGAGTAGAATATTTATAGATATTTGTTTGAAAGAACTTATTTATTAAAATTATATTAAAGAGATGGCTAGTTGGTGAAAAGGCCTATATAAGTAATAAATAAGAACAACTTTTATAAAAACAAACGTTAATATGCGATAAATATTAAATGAGCGTACACTAGTAAAGTAAGGTGGCACCGCGGAAAAAGATTATTTTTTCGTCCTTACATAATTGGTGTTTTTTATTTTTTAAAGGAGGAATAAAAATGATTACTAAACCTAAAGGAACAAATGATGTAGCGGGAATGGAAGCTAAAAAAAGAGAATATGTTAATGAAATATTAAGAAATGTCTGTAGTAAATATAATTATAGTTATATTGAAACTCCTATCTTTGAATCAAGTGAATTATTTCATCGATCTGTCGGTGAAGATACCGATATTGTTAGTAAAGAAACTTATAATTTTCAAGACCGTTCTGATCGTAACTTAACTTTAAGGCCAGAAGGTACCGCTGGAGTAGTAAGATGGTTTATTGAAAATAAATTATATGGTAATTTAACTGAACCAGTTAAAGTATTTTATAATGGTAAAATGTATCGTTATGAAAGACCTCAAGCGGGAAGATACCGTGAATTTACCCAGTTTGGGGTTGAATTTATCGGAACAAATGATATTTTAGCTGATATTGATGTTATTAGTATAGCTTATAATACTTATAATTTACTTGGTTTAAAAGATGTTACTATCATGCTTAATACTTTAGGAGATAAAGAATCAAGAGCTAATTATCGTGAGGCTTTAATTAAGTATCTTAAACCATTAATAAAAGATTTATGTGAAGATTGCCAAAAAAGATTCAAAACTAATCCTTTAAGAATTTTGGATTGCAAAGTTGATGATCAAAGTGCTATTTTAAAAAATGCCCCTAAACCAATTGATTATTTAAATAAAGAAAGTAAAGATAGATATAATAATATTAAAGAATACTTAGATTTAATGGATATTAATTATCAGGAAGATTATTCTTTAGTAAGAGGACTTGATTATTATGATCATACCGTTTTTGAAATTATTGCTGATGTTCCAAATTTGGGGAGCATTGCATTAGGTGGTGGCGGTCGTTATAATGATTTGATCGAAAAATTAGGAGGACCAAGCATTCCAGCAGTTGGTTTTGCAATGGGATATGACCGCACGATTCTAGCGATGGATAATAGTAGTGTTAATTTAAATTTAAAAGAGGATATTGATATATATGTTATGTATGTATCTAAAACGGAAAAAGAAACAGCTTCATATTTGGTTCAAGATTTAAGACTAAATGGTTTTATAACCGAAACAGATTATTTTAATAAAGGTTTGAAAGGTGAGTTTAAATCAATTGATCGTTTAAATCCTAAATATATAATAATATTAAATGATCAAGATTTAAAAACTAATAAAGTAACTTTAAAAGATAATTTAACTAAAGAAGAGCAAAAAATTGAGATTAACAATTTAGTAGATTATTTAGATACTAATTTATAATGAAAAAGATTAATGAAATCCAAAACATTATGCAAGATATGGAGTATGGCTATTTAAATAATAAAAATAAAATTATTAAAAAAATAAATTCGCAATTTGATGAAGAATAT
>CAZZNR010000071.1:0-4346 GCA_964655835.1 uncultured Muribaculaceae bacterium
AAAGTGATATTAAATTTGTAAGTAGTAAAAAGAATTATAAACTTGATAAATTATTAAATTATTTATATAAAAATAATATTAAATGGACTTATATCGTCGGTTTATCTAATAGTGGAAAAAGTACTTTAATTAATAAATTAATCGATATCAATAATGTCAAAATTAATAAAATGACAACTAGTAAAATTCCTAATACAACAATGGATTTTATTAGAGTAAAATTAAATGACAATCTAACAATTATTGATTCACCTGGTTTTGAGATTAATGATTATGATAAAGGAGTAATAATAAGTAGTCCACTTAAACCTTTAACTTATCAAATGAAAGAAAATGAAATTTTAAAAATAGAAGATATTTATTTAAGATTTAGTCAAAATACTTCAGTTACCTTATATATTAATCGTCTTTTAAATGTTGAAAAATATTATCAAGATATTGTTTTTAACCATGAATTTATAATCCAAGATAATAGTGATTTAATAATTAAGGGGTTGGGCTTTATTAATATTAAGAATAAAGGGAAAATAAAAGCTTTTAATTTATTTGATTATGAAATAAGAAAAAGTATTTTCGGTGATAAACATGAATAAAATAAAAATATTAGGCGAAAACCTAGCTAATAAAATAGCAGCCGGTGAAGTGGTAGAGAGAATTGCCAATGTGGTTAAAGAATTAGTTGAAAATAGTATTGATGCAGATGCTAAAAATATAAAAATTGAGCTTATTGATTCTGGGACTAAAATGATAAAAGTAACTGATGATGGTATAGGAATGAATAATATTGATGCGCGTAATGCTTTTTTAAGACATGCTACTAGTAAAATTTATCATGAAGAAGATTTATTTTTTATTAATTCTTTAGGTTTTAGAGGTGAAGCTCTTCCTTCAATTGCCAGTGTTTCTAAAGTGAAATTATCTACTAGTCAAGGAGATAAAGGTATTACTATCGAAATAAATGGGGGTAAATTTGAAAAAGAATCAATTAGTGATGCTCGTCAAGGAACAATTATTGAAGTAAAAGATTTATTTTATAATACCCCAGCCCGATTAAAATATTTAAAAAGTGAAAAGACAGAGTTGTTTAATACGGTAAATTATATTGAAAAAATTGCTTTATCTCATGATAATATTTCTTTTGAATTAATTAATAATAATAATTTAATCATTAAGACTGGAGGCCAAAATAATTTGCTTAAAACTATTCATGAAATTTATGGCCTTAATGTAAGTAAGAATATGCTTGAAATAAAAGATACTAATAATGATTATGATATTTATGGTTATATTTCCAAGCCTTCTTTATTAAAAGCAACCAAAAGTTATATATCTACAATTGTTAATGGCCGAGTTGTTAAGAATACTTCTTTAAATAAAATAATTAATGATGCTTACCATACTTATAAATCAGAAAATAAATATCCAGTTGTGGTTTTAAAAATCGAAACTGATCCCACTTTAATAGATGTAAATATTCATCCAACAAAACAAGATATTAAATTTAGTAAAATGATGTCTTTAGAAGATCTGGTCTTTAGTAAGATTAAAGATGTATTATATAATGCTTTATTAATTCCTGAGGTTGAAATTAAAACCAAAAGTAATGATAATGAAATAAACATTAAAACTATTTATCCTGAAGTAGTAGAAAATGATTACAAAGTAAATGAAAAACAAGAAAGTTTTGATTTTAAAGAAGATAATAAGAATAAAATAATTAGAGAATTAGAATTATATCCAATCGGTTTGGTTTTTGGTACTTATATCGTAGCCCAAAATAATGATGCTATGTATTTAATAGATCAGCATGCCGCGGTTGAACGAATTAATTATGAAAAAATATTAAAATCACTTTCTCATAATGAAGTAACTACTACGGAATTATTAATTCCTTTTAATATTGAATTATCCCCGAGTGATTATTTAAGTTTTAATGAACATAAAAATATTTTATCAAATATGGGATTTGGTTTTAATGATTTAGGCATAAATACTATTACGGTTACTAGTCATCCTACTTGGCTAATCGAAGATTATGAATTTGAATCAATTAGTAAAATAGTCGAGTTAGTTATTAACTTACCCAAAGATTTTGATTTAATGAAATTTAATGATAAATTAGCAGCTACTTCTGCTTGTAAAGAGAGCGTAAAAGGAAATACTAATATTACGCTTGATGAAATGACTAGTATATTATCTAATTTAGTTAAATGTGATAATCCTTATAACTGTCCTCATGGCCGACCAACGATAATTTCTTTTACCAACTATGAATTAGAAAAAATGTTTAAAAGAGTGATGAATTAATGATTATAGCGATTGTGGGTCCTACCGGGGTAGGTAAAACTAAATTAAGTCTTGAACTTGCTAAAAGATATAATGGTGAGATCATTAATGCCGATAGTGCGGCTATTTATCAAGAGATGAATATTGGAACAGCTAAAATAAAAGATTTTGAAGGAATAAGGCATCATTTATTAAATGTAAAAAATCTTAATGAAGAATATACGGTATATGATTTTCAAAAAGATGGCCGACTTATGATAAATGATATTTTAAAAAGAAATAAAAATGTAATTATAGTTGGCGGAAGTGGTCTTTATATAAGTGCTTTATTATTTGATTATAAATTTAATAAAGAAGAAAAAAAATCAGCTATAAAAATATCTGCTAAAAATATGTATAATGAATTATTAAAAAAGAATATTAAAGTAATCGAGAATAATAAGCAAAGAATTGAAAGATTATATCATAAACATATTATAAACAATGAACCTATTATATTAAATGATGGAGATAGGTTGCTTTATGATGCTATTTTAATTGGTCTTACCACTGATCGCGAAAACTTATATAAAAGAATAAATAATCGCGTAGATGAAATGATTAAAAAAGGTTTAATTGAAGAAGTAAAATATTTATATAATAAATATCCTGATAGTAAACAATTAAAAGCTACTATTGGTTATAAAGAATTTAATGATTATTTTAATCAGACAAAATCTTTGGATGAAGTTGTTGATAATATTAAACAAAATAGTCGAAGATATGCTAAAAGACAGTATACTTGGTTTAATAATAAGATGAAAGTAAAGTGGTTTGGAACAAATTATAATGATTTTAATCACACAATAATTGCGATTGAAAATTATATTAATAATAAAATTAATTAAACTGTAAATAATATATATATAATATAGTCTATTATGAATTGACTTAATAAATATTTAAATGATATAATATATCTATAATTTATATAATGGGAAACGGCATATGTTAATGCAAATAATGATTTTATAACATTAAGTTTTATTCCTTATTTTTGAATAAATTAAGAATATCTGGAGTATATGTATGAAAATAGTAAAAGAATTAAAAAACAAAAAAAAGCTAATAGTAGTTATTATTGCAGGATTATTAATAGTATCTTTAGGATTGAGTCTAGCATATTTTGATTTTAATATTATTGGTAGTGAAACAGATACTACTATTATCGGTGAAGGCGGAACAATGCGAATCGATTACGATGGGGGAGCCATCATTGAATCAAACATTATGTTTCCTGATGATGCCCCATTTGCGACTAAAAATTTTACCGTAACCGGTTTTAACGATACTGATTTAGCTATGAACTATAATATTTCCTTAATAGTAACTACTAATACTTTTTCTCATGGGGGAATAAAGTATAAACTAACTTCAACAAATACGGGAAGTAATGGAATAGTAGTTCCTTCAATAAGTACTATGAAGGATTTAGCAACCGGAACTAAAGATATTTTACTTGGAAATGGTTCTTTTACAGCAGCAACTGGTGGAGATAAAGTTCATACTTATTCATTAGAACTTTATTATCCCATAACTGGTGGAGATCAAAGTTATGATCAGGGTAAAGATTTTAATGCTTATATATCAGTAAAAGGTGGTATAGGAGCATCTAATGAATATCTATCTGTTGCTCTTATAGATAGTTATGGAGGGACTTCATCTATTACTGAAGCACCAGCTGGTACATTTAATAATATAAATGGCTCAACTGATAATTTAATGTATAAAATGGAAGATGACTATGGTATGAGTTATTATTTAAGAGGAGCTAAAGACCATGTCAATAATAATATTATCTTTGCAGAGCATCAATGGAAGATAGTACGAATCAATGGCGATGATTCAATTAGATTAATTTATAATGGAACATGCCCAGGTAATACTTGCACTATTAATTCAACTGGTACTTCGACTCAGGTGGGGACAGCAGTTTTTAATACTGGTTATAATGATAATAAATATTTAGGTTATATGTATGGAGGTGCAGCAGGAACAGCATCAACCTCAAGAGCTCAGGC
>CAZZNR010000072.1:0-4325 GCA_964655835.1 uncultured Muribaculaceae bacterium
GGAGGCGGTGGGGGAGGCGGCACTAGATAAAACAGCATAGCTGTTTTTTTATTGTTTAAAAATAGTAATTTTTTAATAACTTGTCCCATATATTTTTATGGAGGGCAAATATGGAATTTAATGGTTTAAGTGATGCCGAAGTAATCGAGGCTCGAAACAAATATGGTAGTAATAGTATAGAAGCCAAAAACGAAAATCATTTCTTTAAATTATTAATCGAATCTTTTGGTGATCCTATTATAAAAATTTTATTAATAGCTTTAGCAGTTAAAGTTGTTTTTTTATTCAGGGAGTTTGATTGGTTTGAAACACTAGGCATTTTTATAGCAATCTTTTTAGCATCATTTATTTCTTCATTAAGTGAATATGGAAGTGGGAAAGCCTTTAATAAATTACTAGAAAAAAATAGTGAAATCCATACTAGAGTTATTAGAAATAAAAAAATAACTAATATTTTGGTTGATGATTTAGTCGTAGGTGATTTAGTAATGTTATCAGCTGGTGAGGCAGTGTCAGCTGATGGTATCATTGTTAAAGGTGAGGTAACGGTAGATGAGTCATCATTAACAGGCGAAAGTTATGAAGTATCAAAAAAAACTGTTAATAATCAAATAACAGAAAAAAACAAATTATATAAAGGCAGTGTTGTTTATTCAAAAGAATGTATAATGAAAATAACTCAAGTCGGAAATAATACTTTATATGGTAATGTGGCTAAACAATTAGGTGAACAAAATCCCGAAAGTCCTCTTAAATTAAGGTTAAGACATCTTGCCAAAGTTATAAGTAAAATGGGATATATTGCGGCTTTTTTAGTATTTTTTTCTTATTTATTATCAGTTTTAGTTATAAGTAATGATTTTGAAGTTAAAGCCATTTTAAATACTTTAAATAATCCTATATTAATTATTGATTATATTATTTATGGTTTAACTTTAGCTGTCACAATTATTATCGTATCAGTTCCTGAAGGTCTTCCTATGATGGTAGCGTTAGTTCTTTCTACTAATATGAAAAAACTATTAAAAGATAATGTTTTAGTTAGAAAATTAGTAGGAATCGAAACAGCTGGTTCTTTAAATTTATTATTAACTGATAAAACGGGAACATTAACTGAAGGAAAACTTTCCGTTATAGGAATATGTGATTATGATGGTAAATTATATAATAATGAAGTCGAATTATTAAAATATCCCCAATATGCCAATATTTTAGCTAAAGCTCTTAATTTGAATAATTCCAGCGATATTGTTGATAATAAAGTAATAGGAGGAAATACAACTGATCAAGCTTTAAAAAAGTTTTTTTTAAATTATGAAAAAGAAGAAATAATATTTAAAGAACCTTTTGATAGTAATTTAAAATATTCAAGTGCAACAACTAATGATAATTATTATATTAAAGGAGCCTATGAAGTGATTCTACCTAAATGTAAATATTATTTAGATAAAAATAATCGAAAACATATCTTAAAAGAACCACTAGAAGTAGAAAAAATAATTAATAAATATACCCAAAAAGGAATGCGGGTTATATTACTTGCTTATAATAATAAACCTAATGATTATGAGTTAACCTTTATTGGTATTGTTTTAATTCAAGATGAAATAAGAATTGAAGCTTATGAAGGAGTTAAATTAATCAAAGATGCCGGAATAAAAGTTTTATTAATTACGGGAGATGCTCTTGATACCGCTTTAGTAGTTGGTAAAACATTAAAGATTTTAGAGGAAAATGATATAGCATTAACTAGTAAAGAATTTAATGCTTTAAGCGATGAAGAAGTAAAAGAAATATTACCTAAATTAAAATTAATAGCAAGGGCGAAACCTAATGATAAAAGTCGACTAGTTAATATAGCTCAAGAATTAAATTTAGTTGTTGGAATGACTGGTGATGGCGTAAATGATGCTCCGGCATTAAAGAAAGCCGACGTTGGTTTTGCTATGGGAAGTGGAACCGAAGTAGCCAAAGAAGCTAGTGATATAGTCATCTTAGATGATAATATAAGATCGATTAGTAATGCTATTTTATTTGGCCGGACTATCTTTAAAAATATTCGGAAATTTATTATTTTTCAATTAACCGTAAATATATGTGCTATGACTTTATCAATAATTGGGCCTTTTATTGGTGTAAGCACCCCAGTTACGGTTATGCAAATGTTATGGATAAATATGATTATGGATACCTTAGCTGGTTTAGCTTTTGCCTATGAAGGTTCTAATATTAATTTTATGAAAGAAAAACCTAAAGTTAAAAATGAACCAATAATAAATAATTATATGTATGGCGAAATTATTTTAACGGGATTTTATTCGGCTTTATTATGTATTTTATTTTTAAAAATCCCTTTTTTCAAAGAGATAATACGTTATGATGTAAATCATTATTATTTTATGACTGCTTTTTTTGCTTTATTTATTTTTATTGGTATTTTTAATGCTTTTAATGCCCGAACTAAAGCCCGAAATTTACTTTATAATATTACCAGTAATAAAGTTTTTTTAATCGTATTTTTTCTGGTGACGATGATTCAAATATATCTAATTTATCATGGGGGAACTTTATTTAGAACTTATGGTCTAACCATTAAAGAGTTTATAATTGTAATTTTAATTGCATTTTCAGTTATACCTTTTGATTTAGCCCGAAAAACTTATTTAATTAAAAAAAATAATAAGGAATATTTATAACCTTATTATTTAATAAAGCCATTATGAACATAAGTTGTTTCATTGGCGATAATAAATGCTGAACTATCAATTGATTTAATTAATTCTTTTAATTCATTTAAATGCTTTTTGTCAATTTCTATTAATAACATTGATTTATTATCTTGCGTATTAATTATTGATACCCCAAAACCGCGTTTTTTTATTAAATCAATATTTTTTTGATTTATTTTAGATGTTATGACATTAAGAGTTAAGTGGCCGCCGATTAATTTATTACTTAAAAAAGTTCCAATAAACGTTCCCGTTGCAAAACCTCCGGCATAAGATATGGGAATAAACCAAGAATCAAAAACCGAGTTTAATGCTTCTCTAGCAATTACAAACCAAATCATAACTTCAATAAAAGCAATTATCATAGCGGTGAATTTATGGCCTTTAACAATATTAACAGTCCGAATTGTTCCTAAACAAACGTCAATCATTCGGGCAAAAAATATCTTAAGACAAGTTAAGAATAGTATCATTTCTATCACCTATTTTAATAATACCATTTAAATTACGATAAGTAAAATTAAAAAAAATGGCAGAAAATACTAAACTAATTAAAACGCCCTTAATTAAAAGGGCTTATTACATATTATAAAGAGGAGGCGATAAAATGTATAAAGAGTTTATAGATGAATTTCTATTTAATGACTATCAAGATTTAAAGAAAGTTAATTCAATATTAAGCCCAATGGAGGGTTTAACAATTGGTAACTTATTTTATGATTTATATCAACCATATAAAAATTATCAACCTAGAGAATTAAAAGCTAGTAGTCAAAAAGAAAACTTATTATTGAAAATTCAAGCTCTATGCTTAGCGGTTAATGACTTGCATTTATATCTTGATATTAATCCTGAAGATAATGAAGCTTTTCATTTAATGAAAAATTATATGTCCGAAGTAGAAAATTTATCCAAAACTTATTCAGAAAATTATAATGTACTAGAATTATGTGATGATAAAGGTCAAAATTTTACCTGGTATAAAAATCCATGGCCTTGGGAGGCTCAAGATGTATAAATATGAAAAAAAGTTACCTTACCCAGTTAATGTAAAGAAAAAAGATATTAAAATGGCCCAATATATTATTACCCAATTTGGTGGTCCCAATGGTGAATTAGGTGCTTTTTTGCGATACTTTTGTCATAAATTTTCTATGCCAACCCCTGAAGGAGCTGCTTTATTAAATGATATAGCAACAGAAGAAATGGGACATTGTGAAATGGTTTGTACAATGGTTCATCAGTTAACTAAAGATGCTAGCATTGAAGAATTAAAAAAACATGGATTAACGGCAAATTATGTTGAACATGGTAAAGGCATATATCCAAGTGATAGTTTTGGTATTCCTTTTAATGCAGCAGGCTTACAATCGATGGGTGATCCTATAACGGATTTAGCTGAAGATATGGCAGCCGAAGAAAAAGCTAGATCAACTTATGAAAATTTAATTGATATGACTGAAGATGAAGATTTAATTAACCCCTTATTATTTTTAAGACAGCGAGAAATAGTTCATTATGCTAGATTTAAAGAATTACACGATAAATATAAAAAAATGGGATATTAATGAAGAATAATTTCTTCATTTTTATTTG
>CAZZNR010000073.1:0-4287 GCA_964655835.1 uncultured Muribaculaceae bacterium
AACAATATCAAATAATTAATCGTTACAAACTAAATTATAACCAATTCATATAAAATAATAAACAATGCAGTAGATTAAATTATATAAACAATTACATATTTCATATAAAACAATAAACTAAAAGTAGATTGCCTTATATAAAAACTTTCTCTATTAAGTAATATTATTATAATATATAAAATTATTAATGTAAATAAATATTTACAATTTTGAAATAGAAACTATCAAATCATTGTGAACATATGACACAATAGAACGATCTAAACCATTTACTTCTTTTAAATTAGGATTTAATCCTATCCCTATTCTTTTTAAATAAGCTTCTTTCCTAGTCCATATTTCAGTAAATGCTTTATCCCTATTAATGCTCTTATTTACGAAATCCTTTTCTTCATCATTAAAATATCTCTTAAATATAGAATCAACATAAATAATCTTTTCTATATCTATCCCAACTTCTCTATCACTTACTACTAATGCTGAATATAGATTTGAATGACTTAAACTAAAAAATAAATTACTATTCTTTAAAAAAGGTTTACCACATTCATTATACTCTAACTCATAATTATCTATTCTATAATCCTCTTTCAAGACTTTTTTAAGTAAATCATGTCCTTTTGATTTTTCAATATAATACTTCATCATTTCCTACCATCCCAATTTAAATAAAACATTACATATAGTCTAATCTTAGTTTCGCTCATGTACATTATAACCAATACTATATCCCTTAAGGTTAATTATTTTTTACAATATTTAATTATATTGCCTTTTTCATATGATTGATTCGTTATTACTTTATAATACTCTTCTTTTGCATCTTTATTACATCTAACAACATCATAAAATAGAGTGTCATAATAAATTACTGTATCAGCTGATATCTTATAAGTTGAAAATCTAGGAGCTTGTTTCACATTAATAACACTAACATAATCTAATACAAATAATATAGCTATAAATAATATAAAGTAAATAAAATTCATCAATATTCTTTTACCATAACTAAATTTCTTAGAAAATCTAGATACACCAATTAAAGATATTATTGCACCTAATACTGAATATATGCTTCCCCAACTACTTTCACTAGGAAAAATAGTCATTGATGTTATAGCTATTAAAATACCAAATGTTATAAGTATTATTCCAATTAAATTGTTTTTTTCTATTAGTTTTTTATTAGTATAGTCAATTGTACTAATAATATTTTCTTCAAATTTCTCTCTATATTTTTCTTTAGATACTTTTTCTCCACTCATCAAATCATTAATAGATATATCTAATATTCCACATAATGGTTTAAACAAAGATAAATCCGGCATGTTTCTTCCATTTTCCCAATTACTTATAGATTTATCGGTTACACCCAATTTCTCTGCCAATTCAGACTGAGTTAATTTTTTATTTTTTCGACATCCTAAAATAAATTTACCAATTTTTTCTTGGTTCATAAAAATCTCTCCTTTTCATGATTTCATTATGTCACTATTTAATAAATAACAACAGGAAAAATTACTAGAGTTTAAACTCTAGAATAACTATACCTATTATACCAATAAATAATATATATTCCTACTAATTCGACATATTCTTAAATCTCAAAACAAAAAACTAGGATAAAAATATCTTAGTTTAATTTTGATTATTTAGTTTGTTTTGCTTTAATTGCAGCTTGCGCAGCGGCAAGTTTAGCTATAGGAACGCGATAAGGTGAGCAAGATACATAATTCATCCCCATTTGATAACAAAATTCAATACTACTTGGTTCACCACCATGTTCACCACATATGCCGATTTCTAAATTTGGATTTACATTTCTACCTTTAATAGTAGCTATTTCAATTAATTTACCAACCCCATCAATATCTATCTTGGCAAAAGGATCAAACTCAAATATTTGTTTTTGGTAATAATCTGTTAAAAACTTGCTAGCATCATCTCTAGAAAAACCGTAAGTCATTTGAGTTAAATCATTTGTTCCAAAGGAGAAAAATTCCGCATACTCAGCAATTTCATCAGCTAATAATGCTGCCCTAGGTAATTCAATCATTGTTCCAATATAATATTTTAATTTTATTTTTGCTTGCTTTATTAATTTATCAGCTTCAGCTTTAATAATATTTGTTAGATAAGCTAGTTCATTTTTATCACCAATTAAAGGAATCATTAGTTCGGGACATACTTTCTTACCTTCTTTAGTGACATTAATAGCAGCTTTTATAATAGCTTGGGTTTGCATTATAGCCACTTCAGGATAAGTAATAGCAATACGACATCCTCGATGTCCCATCATCGGATTTAATTCTGTCAATTCAGTAATTCTTGTTCTTAAATCATTGATATTTATTTTTAATTCTTTAGCCAAATTATTAATTTCTTGATCTTCTTTAGGTAAAAATTCATGCAAAGGAGGATCTAAGTATCTTATTATTACGGGACATGGACTCATACATCTAAATAATCCTTCAAAATCTTTTATTTGTTGAGGAAGAATATCTCTTAAAGCTTTTATTCGTTCTTCCGTATTATTAGATAAAATCATTTTACGAAAAGAAAAGATTCGAGCTTCTTCGAAAAACATATGCTCAGTTCGACACAAACCAATTCCCTCAGCCCCAAATTCTTTAGCTATTATAGCATCTTTAGGTAAATCAGCATTGGCTCTAATTTTTAAATCTCTTATTTCATCTACCCAAGTCATAAAAGTTTTATAATCTTTACTTAGTAAAGCTTTAGAAGTTTCGAGCAAACCGATATATACTTTTCCTGTACTCCCATCAAGGCTTAAAAAATCGCCTTCTTTTATAATTATATTATCTTTTGTTGTTATTGTTTTATTTTTTTCATTTAATTTTAATTCTTCACAGCCACATACAGCGCACTTCCCCATTCCTCTAGCTACTACTGCAGCATGAGATGTCATACCACCTCTTACCGTTAAAATACCACTAGCAAGATTCATTCCTTCAATATCTTCTGGGCTTGTTTCTAGTCTTGCTAAAATTAAACCTTTTTCGCCTTTTTCATGAGCTTTTAAGATATCTTCAGCGGTAAAATATAGTTTTCCTGATGCTGCTCCTGGTGATGCTCCTAAACCAGTTGATATTGCTTTACTATTTTTAATGGCATCACTACTAAAAGTAGGATGTAAAAGAGCATCTAACTGATTAGGATTTACTTGCATAATAGCTTCTTTTTTAGTAATTTTACCTTCATTAGTTAAATCAACTGCTATTTTAATAGCTGCTGTTGCTGTTCTTTTACCATTTCTAGTTTGAAGCATATATAATTTATTATTTTCAATCGTAAATTCCATATCTTGCATATCATGATAATGGTTTTCTAATATTTTAGCATTCTTTAATAATTCTTCAAATACTTTCGGCATTTGCGTTTTTAAATTATCTATTGGTTCAGGAGTTCTGATACCAGCCACAACATCTTCACCTTGAGCATTTAAGATATATTCACCATACATTTCATTTTCACCAGTAGCAGGATTTCTCGTAAAGGCAACTCCACTACCTGATTCAAAACCGGTATTACCATAAACCATTTCTTGAACATTAACAGCCGTCCCCCATGAAGAAGGAATATTATTAAGCCGGCGATAAACATTTGCTCTTTCGTTATTCCAACTCCTAAAGACGGCTTTAATTGCTTCAATTAATTGTTCTTTAGGATCAAGTGGAAAACTTTTTCCGGCTATTTTATAATAATTTTCTTTAAAAGCATTAACAACATCCTTCATATCTTCAGCCGTTAATTCACTATCATCTTTTACTTTTTTTTCTGATTTAAGATGATCAAAAAATCTTTCAAAAGAAGCTTTAGGATAGCCCATAACAACATCAGCAAACATTTGAATAAATCTTCGATATGTATCATAAGCAAAGCGGGGATTATTAGTTAATTTGCCTAATCCTTCACAAACTTCATCATTTATCCCTAAATTTAAAACCGTATCCATCATTCCCGGCATGCTAGCTCGTGCTCCACTGCGAACTGATACTAATAAGGGATTATTTATATCACCGAATTTTTTATTAGTAATTTTTTCTAATTTAGTCATAGCTTGAAAAACTTGATTAATAACATCATTGCTAATAGATTCTTTGTTTTCATAATAATTAAGACATGCTTCTGCAGAAACAATAAATCCTTGAGGAACTGGCAATCCTATTTTAGTCATTTCAGCTAAATTAGAACCTTTTCCTCCTAATAAATTTTTCATTTCTTTAGATCCTTCTTTAAATAAATATACGTATTTAGCCATTTTTT
>CAZZNR010000074.1:0-4262 GCA_964655835.1 uncultured Muribaculaceae bacterium
GCGCACGGTACTAAAATTATGCACTTCCACGCCATCGTACAATTGTGTCCATAAGCGGGTCAGTGCCATATCGGCAAAGCGTACCGCTGCATGAGAGTAGTCCGACACGATTTCATTTAAATAACCAATCGCACGACGCTCGGCTTCAATCACGCTAATTTTACTGCGTAAACTTTCACGACGAATGGCATCTTGCACATCGGGAGATTTAATCAGACTGAGCATGACATTGCGGCGGTCAGACAAGTCTGGGCCAAGTACGACTTCACGTTGTCCATCTAAGTAATTATTTAGCGTGTTAACAATAAAGGTCGCAGGCGACAGGTTCGGATGCTCAGTTTTGGCATGTTCAATTAAAGCGCGTAATGATTGTGGCTCGTGAAATTCCAAATAAGACTGACGACCATGCACCCCAATATTCATTAACTGCTTGACTGTGCCAGGCGTTGCCCACGTATCGGTAAACAGTAGTTTAAACCACGAATCCTCTTTGTCTGGAGAACGTCCCCACAACACGGTCACAGGTACCAATTCAATATCAAGTTCTGGGTGTTGTTCTAATTGTTCAATTAAACGTAACAAGCGTGGCGGAAAAGCATAAGGTGGTGGATTGAGTAGGTTGTTCTCATCGTGATGCTGTAAAAACAGAATCGAGGCTTTTTCTTTATGTGAACCCATCACCAATGGATCAAGCGCAGGCGTGAGTTTTAAGCGACGTGTTTCGCCATCGACCACCAAGGCATTGCTGCGTGAGTGATTTTGCAATACGTAGCAAGTTATCTTGGTGCGAGTGGCATTTGAGTCTACACTTTGCGCATCCTTGACAGGGACTTCACCCAAAACATGCGGTGTCACCACAAGGTCAAGCAGCTTACCAGAAAGCTGACGATACATTTGACCAAAACCACGCTTGGACATACTCACTCCTACTTCATCACCTAAGTCCCTAGCCAGTAGGGAATTTATTTTGCGTCATTGTATCTAATAATCGCGCTGCATTTTTAGATAATTTGCATGAATATTGTTAGATTTTATCGTTAAAAATCGTATTTTTAGCAAAATTGATCGGCTAAGTTGTGACACAGCGGTCAGTCTTTGATGGGTAAAAGATGCAGAATCTATGGCAAAATAGCAGGCTTAAAATAGTCAGTTTATTTTGACGATTTATTTTTTCATCGACTTCGATCCCGCATCCCCAATTTCCGCCATACATAGGTTAGTTATGAACGCACTCACACAAGAGCTGGTTGAACTTCTTTGTTTAGAAAAGTTAGAAGAAAATATCTACCGAGGTATCAGTCGTAACTTGGTGGGTAAACGTGTTTTTGGTGGACAGGTTTTGGGACAGGCTTTACGTGCTGCATCTTATACCACTGATCGTCCTGCGCACTCATTGCATGCCTATTTCTTGTTTGGTGGCGATGTCAACGCACCTATTATTTATGAAGTTGACCGTTTGCGTGATGGTAAAAGTTTTTCTAGCCGTCAAGTACGTGCCATTCAGCATGGGCGTACCATTTTTACTGCGATGGTGTCCTTTGCGCCGTTGGAAGACGGTCTGAATTATCAAATTTCAGAGCCAAACTATCCTGCAGCAGAAGCTTTAAAAAACGAAGCGGAACTCAAACAGCATATTGTCGAGTTTGTACCTGAAAATGTGCGTGCCAGTTTTATGCGTGATCGCTTGGTGGAGATTCGCCCGATTAATCCGAGCAATCCGTTTTTGCCACAGCCTGAGGCACCTGCTTATGCACACTACATTCGTACCCATGACAGCATTTCACCAGAGGTGGATGAAGTGTCTTTGCATCAGGCAATTGCGGCATTTTATTCAGACTTCACGTTAATGACCACAGCACTGCGTCCGCATGGTTTGAGCTATTTATCACCAAGTTTGCAGTGTGCCAGTATTGACCATGCCATGTATTTCCATAAACCTTTCCGTGTGGATGACTGGATGCTCTATGACATGGATGCAACCGTAAGCTCAAGTTCACGTGGTCTGAACTTTGGCCGTATGTGGCAAAATGGTGAATTGGTGTGTAGTACAACGCAAGAAGGGCTGATCCGTTTACGCGAAATCGAAACACAATGAAATCACAACACCAATAAATGTCGTTGTCTAAAAAGCCGAGTCGATTGATTCGGCTTTTTTTGTTGGAATGGCCGTGTCTGCTATAGGCTTCGTGACAAAAAATTCCTCGATTCTAAATGACCTACATGGCATAGTGCCTGCAGGAACTCATGATAAAAGCATGGCAAAATGAGCTTAAATACACAAATTTTAGTGGCCGCAATTTTCGGCGTAGTTTTTGGTTTTTTATTAACCCTGTTTCCCGACACACAGTTTTTGTCGGGCAGTCTGTACGGCTTAGGCATTGTCAGTAGTATTTTTATTGGCTTACTGAAAATGTTGCTGATCCCATTAATTTTCAGCTCGATTGTCGTTGGTGTTTCCAATTTACAAGCTGGGGGACAACTTAGTCGTACGTGGAAAATTACTTTGGCCTGCTGTGTGACCACCACGACCTTGGCTTTAATCTTAGGTTTGACCTGTGCTCATATTTTTAAGGTGGGACAGGGCGTCGATATTCTGATGTTTCAAGATGCGATGAATCAGCATCAAACCCCTGATACTTTGACGCCGAGTTCATTCTTTACCAACTTTATTCAAAATACTCTGATTAACCCGTTTAAAGCCTTTAGTGATGGCAATGTCTTGGCTGTGGTGGTTTTTGCCTTATTTATTGGTGTGGCCTTAGTCAAAGGTGGCGACAAATTCCGTAGTGTACGTAAGCTGAGTCAACAGTTCTTTGACATCATGATGTTGATGATTGGCTGGGTGATGAAATTGGCTCCACTCGGGATTTTTGCCTTATTGGCCAAGCTGATTGCAACGGAAGATATTACCGTGCTGAGTCGTTTGGCAGAATTTGCCGCTGTGGTCACAGGAACGACGATTTTCCATGGTGTAGTGGTTTTACCCTTGTTGTTGTGGCTGTTTGGCAAAATGAACCCGATCACGTTCTTTAAAGGCGCACGTACTGCACTCATCACCGCATTTGCCACCAGTTCTAGCTCTGCCACCATGCCGCTGTCACTGAAATGTGCACAGGAAAATTTGGGTGTACGTCCGCAGACCGCAGGTTTTGTCATACCACTCGGTACGCAGCTGAATATGGATGGTACTGCTTTGTATGAAGCAGCGGCAGCACTGTTTATTGCCAATTTAATGGGCTTGGATTTAAGTCTCGGTCAGCAATTAATTGTCTGTGCCACAGCGATGATTGCTTCACTCGGTGCACCGGGTATTCCGAGTGCAGGGATGGTGACCATGATTATGGTTTTGCAGTCTGTTGGATTACCTGCCGAGGCGATCGCGATTTTATTACCCATCGACCGTTTATTGGATACAGTACGAACCGTGGTCAATGTGCAGGGCGATATGATGATCAGTGTGGTGGTGGATCGCCATACCAAAGATTTGAATGAGCCTGCACTGTCGAATTAAATTAATGTTTAACTCAGATGTGGATTGTAGACCACCTCCCAAAGATGTCCGTCTAAGTCCTGAAAGTAGCCTGCATAACCGCCGTAAAAAGTCGGTTGTGCAGGCTTCACTGCTTTGGCACTTGCTTGAATCGCTTGCAGCATCAGGCGGTCGACTTCTGCAGGGCTATTGACGTTATGTCCTAGGGACATTTGTGTGGCACAAAAGGCCGAGGCTTTTAAACCAGTGTCATGACTCAGGCTATCTTGCGGCCAAAGTGCCAGTTTGAGTCCCTGTTGCAACTCAAAAAATGCCACTGTGCCATATTCAAATTCAGTTCCGATAATGCCTTGGCTAGGCAGTCCAAGCCCATAGTGGTAAAACTCAAATGAAGCGTGTAGATCTTTAACCGCAAGGGTAATTACTGTGATGTGAGGCTGCATCATGAGCTCCTTTTTTTGTTTTATGATTTTTTAATTGGTACTCTCTATTTACGCTATGAGTTTATTCATGGAATGTCTGTGATTCAATAGAGTCGACTTTATAAAAGCTTTATAAAAAGTACAAAAAAGCAGGGCGAACCCTGCTATTGATCCGTCGATTTATTTTTTGAGTCTAAGCCACTTTGAGGGTCGCACGTTTTGCTGCCGGTGATTGATCCAGATAAGCAATTGCATCTTCGGTTTTGGCTTCATGGACAGGGTCATACCATGGCATTAGATAGCCCAACTGCTGTGAAATGAGCCAAAGCGGATGTGGCAATAAACCATTA
>CAZZNR010000075.1:0-4158 GCA_964655835.1 uncultured Muribaculaceae bacterium
ATTCGCTATTGCACAATTTTTTTTGGTACTGTTTATTTTTATTGTATGCGAATAATATTTAAAATCATTATTTTCTGATTCAGTTTTTTCCAATTCTTTAGTTAACGAAATTATGTTGTCTCCATAATGAGCCTCCGAAACAAATCTACCGTCAATGGAATACAAATAGTAGTTGTTGATAATTTCGTCTGGAATTGACTCAACTACCCATTGTAAATATCTAATGTTGTTGACGTGTCTTATCATATCTGTATCGTATCTGTTAACCTTAAAGGATAGTTGAAAGTCCGCAACATCAATTGGTTCAATTTTTTTGGAAATATCTGCTCTAATTGATAAATCGTTGGATTCAGACCACTTTTCTTTTATTTCTTCAAATATTTGTGTTGGTCTTCGTCTTGAAATATCAAAGAATATCCATAAACCTTTTGCACGTCCAATTATATTGTTTTTTTCGTCATAAATAATGTTCTCTCTAAACCCTTTAATACTTGAGTATTTCGACATCCAAGTTCTAATGGTAATTTTTTCTTTGTATTTTGGATATCGCTCCATTTGCATTATTCCAGAGATTAAAACCCAACCTATATTTTTATCAGCTAACTGATACAAACTATTATTTATTGATTGGCAATGTTCGGCAGCCGTTTCTTCTAACAGCGTAAGCATAGTTGTTGGCGAAGCAACTCCAAACTCATTCATCTCGAAATATCTTAATTCAAATGATTTGTCAAAATAATTTTTAGACATATACTATTCAGTTTTAAATGACGCACAACGTTTTATTTACGCAATTTCGTAAATACATACAAATTTATAACATGCGTATATGAAGTTAGCTTTAATAATTATATATCTGATAATAATATATTTATGTAATAAACTATTAAAAAAATTTTTATTTACGAATATTATGGGACTTCTATTTTTACATTTTTCACGCCGTCCCGCTGAGTTTTGCGAAGTCCGTTTAACAAAATCCCAAAGGAAACGACGCTGCAAAGTTACATATTATTTTCTCATTTTCAATAGTTTAGCAATATTTTTATAAAAAAAATTTAGGGGGTGGTAATTTATTGATGTTCAATGTGTTATATAAAATCAATTCATTCCCAATCTTTGAATTTGCTCATAGCGCAACATATTCTAAACCAGACTCGTCAGGATGTTTCTGGCTGCATTTCGTACAAAACCGACTGCGTGACTGACCATTCCGTGCATACTTTGCTCGCAATAGCCGAATACGTGCTCCACCCGGGCTCGCGGTGAGGCGTTTTTCCTGTTGAGCGTTGCCTGTCGTTTGCTGAGCTCCCTGCCCTTGACTTTGCGTTTGATTACACGATACTTCATCCCGAATCGGCGCATTAGGTTCTTTACCTTCTTGCCGATGTAAGCACTGTCGGCATACAGTTCCTGTCCGTAATCATCGCTGTCAATCAGCAACTTCGTCGGACCCGAGTTGTGCTGTTCTGCGCTCGTCGTCACCGATTTCTTTATCAGCTTGCTTTTCGCATCAATTTTCGTGTGGGTTTTGTAGCCGTAAAATTTCTGCCCGCCCTTCTTTGTCCAGCGGGCATCGGTGTCCTTGTGTCTCTTTTTGTTGGACTTTTTCTTCTTATCCTCTTCATTATCAATTTCTTCCTCATTCCAAAGCTCATCGCCGCGCCCCTCCTTGATGGACTTGTTCTCTTCGCGGGTGCTCCTTTGTCGGGGAATCTCCACAAAACTGCCATCAATGATTACTCCCTGATTTAGAATTAAATTGTTGTTTCTCAGTAATTTATAAAAATCGTCAAAGAACTTTTCAAACAAGCACTTTTCCGTCAGTTCTACAATTTCTCCAAGGGATTGCGGAGTAAGTCCAATTTTGCGGTCGCTTCTTCCAAATCAAATAATCCGCAGTTTCCAGTCCATTTGTAGGTTTGTTTTTCCATTTTAACGCCTATCAATTTTCTGCAAATATACAAATAATTATTTGATTATCAAATAATTATATTAAAATACTTTCTATAAAAACCAATCGGGGTGAAGATTGTTATCGCTGCTATATTTCTTCTTGAAGTTGTGGCTGTGTTAAATTTATTTGTTCTTAACAAAATAGGAAATAAAATGTCGAAAAATGGGCGTTTTTGCGTTTCATATTATTGATTATCAATTAGTTTTAATTTGAAGTCACCTAATGTGTTATAATAGCTATAATACTGCCATATTTTGAGACTGGTAGCTAAGTTAAAAAAAAGACTAATTTTGCAACCATTATGAAAAAAGCAACAAGAAGAAAATTTACGCCGGAGTTCAAAGCAAAAGTAGCGATTGAAGCTCTAAAAGAGAAGGCAACCTTGGCAGAGTTGTCAGAGAAATTTGAAGTATCAGCCATACTGATTTCTCGATGGAAAAAAGAATTTATAACTAATTCGGCGGCGGCTTTTACCGATGGTGTCATGTCGGAAGAGCGTTATCAAAAGGAAAAAGATAAATTACATGCCAAGATTGGCGAATTGGAAATGCAGCTGGATTTTGCAAAGCGGGTATCCAAGAAATTGGGGATACCGATGCCCGCAGAAGATTAATTTCCCCGACAAGTCCGTTGAGTCAGAACGTTCAACTTAAGATATTGGGATTAAGCAAAAATGTTGTGTATTATATCCGCAAAGGCGAAAGCCAACAGAATCAAAAAATAATGAAAGAGATTGATAAAGAGCATATTAAACATCCCACCAAAGGCGTTATAGGGATGAAGGATTATCTTGAGCAAAATTCGTTGATTGTAGGTGAGCGGAGGGTTCGCAGGCTTATGCATTTGATGAATATCCATGCCATTTATCCGACCCGAAGCCTAAGCAAATCGGGATTGTGTGAATATAAACAGCCCTATCTTTTGCGGAATTTGAATATTGACCATGCCAATCAAGTATGGAGTATAGACATTACATATATACCTATGAGAAAGGGATTTATGTATTTAGTGGCGATTATTGATGTTTATAGTCGTTACATAGTGGGCTTTGGATTATACAACACCCTTGATCGTGAAAATAGTATTGAAGTGCTTACACAAGCCATTCGGGAACATGGGCGCCCAGAGATTATCAATTCTGATCAAGGCTGTCAATATACCAGTAAAGATTGGCTTGATATATGCAAAAAAAATAAGATAAAAGTAAGTATGGATGGACGCGCCCGATGCTTAGACAATATCTGGATTGAACGCTTTTGGCGAACCATAAAACGTGAGTATATTTATCTAAACCCTGAAGATAAAGCAACTGATTTGCGCAAGGGAATTAAACAATACATTCATTACTACAATACGGCAAGACGCCACCAAGGACTTGGAAATCATGCAGTTCCAATAACAATATATCAAACAGAAAAAAATGATGCAGCGTAAAACAATTAATTGTATCTTTGCGGCGTAAAAAATTCAAAAGCTATGGAGGGCTTTTGATTTTTTACGCCGAAAAACAGATAAAAAATGAAAAATCATTAACTAAGAAATAGCTTTAATCGGTCTAAAAAGTGATAGTACTATAGCGTAGCAATGGCATCGGCGATTACAGAGCAACACCATTCAGCCGACATCGTGTTACTCAAACTCCAACCGACAACATAGCGGGAATACACGTCAATAATGGCAAACAGATACATAAAACCGTGTGACATAGGGATGTAAGTGATGTTCAATTCCCAAACTTGATTGCTGCGAGTAATATTGAGTCCTTTGAGCAAATATGGAAATTTGTAATGCTCCCAAAAATTTAGGACAACGGTTAAAGTGATTATCTTTGCACAAAATTAAAAAAGATGAACAATTCAAAGAAAACTATAATACTGCCACATTTTAAGACTAGTAGCTAAGCTAAAAACGTGTATTAACCCAAATTAAAAGCGAGCAAAAAATTACCTCTAACCACCTCATTTTCAAAAATAATTCCTATCTTTGCCCTCAAATTCGTTTCGCTATGAAAAGCACAAAAAACGATAAAATTAAAGAAATAAACATCACTCCGTCGCACGGGCGTTCGCGCGGGGGCACCACCTCTCACTCCTCAGCAAACAGTTCCATAGAAATGCTATCGGCAAAGAGCTTTCCGGAATAGCTGAGAGTCAATTGATTATCTCTTAAAATATAATGGGAAGGATTTACTTTTTGCGATA
>CAZZNR010000076.1:0-312 GCA_964655835.1 uncultured Muribaculaceae bacterium
GGTAAAACTAATAATTATTTAATTACCAATAAAAATGAAGTAATATATATTAAAGATTGTTTAAACATTAAATATAATTAATAAAAAAAGCAGTAAATATTTTTACTTTCTTGAATTTATTTTCTTTATTTAATAATATTATTCATTAAATTATAAAACCCTAATTCAATATATGACTGAATTAGGGTTTTGAGATTTTTATAAATTTTCTTTTTTTACTTAACTAATTTAGGTTAGGTTATTTTTTATTTGAGTTGAATTATTAATTAAACTTTAAAGTATCATTAAATTAATAACTTATTATTTTATACC
>CAZZNR010000076.1:322-4118 GCA_964655835.1 uncultured Muribaculaceae bacterium
GTCTCAAATTCTAGATATGTTGGCCCTTTCACGTTTCAAGAGTTCCTTAGGGGCAAAGTTTACCCAATTTGCCAATAATCAATTCATTTAAGGAAAAATTAATGAATGATATCCAGAAAAAGTGCATGGTTCCAAATAATTTTTATACCATATGTTATTAAAAAATAATAATCGGTTTTTTCAATACTATTAATATCCTTTGTTTGAACATTATAACTATAGTATTCATTATCATCACAAATAGCTGCAATTCCTATACAGAAATTTACTATGCTACCATTAACACTTAGTAATTTTATCCCTTTTACATCCGAACCATCATATTTATATATTTCTTCATTATCTACGAGTATTTTGGTGCCAACAAAACCAACACCTTTTTCTTGCGCTTCAAAACCTTGAAGTAGTACTTGTTTATTATCAGCCCATAACTCCTTATATCGATTATAATATTTAAAATAATGGATAAGATTATTTGATGTCCAGATATTTTCATAATCAAATTTATCATCGTATTCTTCTTCAGATATTGTTGTATATAAATTATAGCCCTTATCATCTTGGTTATTAGGATCAACGATTGCATATTGTTGATTAACTTGACTCATATTTTCTTCATCAAACCATTGTTTACCATATGAAACATAGAACTGATCATCACTTATATAATAACTAAATATTCTATCTTCTAATTGTATATTATTTTTTTCCGGATTATTACCTAAAGATAATACTTCGATTATACCTGATTCACTAAACTGATTGTAATAATATAAATATCCATTATTTATCATTACTCCATTCACATTATATAATATATTTGGACCATCATTAACTTGTAAAAGTACTTCTAATTTTGGGTATTCATCTGTTATATCAATATAATAAACCTCAAAATCATATTTTTGATTTTTTCCGGTAATTACATTTGAATTATCTTCACCTTCTGTTTTAGAACTATCATAGGCATGACGAATAAAATACAATTTATTATCAACTAATGCTAGTTTATAATGTTCTGTTAAATCTCTCATATCACTTGATACTTTTTGTATTGGCTCATCAATGGCTACTAAATCAAAATTGGTTCCATCACGATGTAAAGATACTATTTTATATGATTCATTATCCTCTCTTATGGCATATCCATATATTTTACTTGTCGGAACTTTTTCCATACTAACTCCCATATTATAATAATTATAATAGGTTTTACCTTCAATCGTAATTACTGACAAATCATTGGGTTTACTAGTATTTTTTAACACTTTATCGTTACTATTATTATTAAAATAATAATATCCCACAATTAACATTACTACTGTCGTAACAATAGTAGCAAAACTAAATATATAACTTTTTTTTCTTTTATTCTCTTTCATAATTTCAATCCTTTCATTGATCTTAATTTTATTTTTTTCTTTGTTAGTTATAAATTCATTATAAGTCTTTTTTAATTTATTCATATTCCCTCCTTAAATTATCTTTTAAATCATTGATGCCTCGATATAGTTTAGTTTTAACAGTTGATTCATTAATTTCTAAAAATTGAGCTATTTCATTAATTTTATATTCTTCTTTAAAATATAGTATTAAGATTTTTTGAGTAATTATATTTAAATTTTTAGTTTCATTCCAAATATCTTCAGTAGTAAATTTTTCAAAGGTTGCTTGCTCAATTTTAAAATTATCGGGAATAGTTAAGAGCATTTCATAATCATTTATTGTATCTTTTATTTTGTTTTCATAAATATAGTATTTATATATTTTATTTTTCGTAATTTTCATTAGATAAGCTTCATAATTTTCAATTTTATGGGCTTTTTTCTCTAATATAAAATAAAAGTCAGTATAAATATCTTGAATAATATCATCAATATCTGAAAGATTATGACATTTTGATAAAATATAACGAAAAATACTATTATAGGTTTTATTATAAATATCATTAAATAAAGTATCTAAATTCATTAAACACTATCCCCTTCATCAATAAAGTGTCTTTTTCAATTAAAAAAGTTTCAATTTTATTAAAATTATTATATATTAAATTAAATATAAGTGTCAATACATTCTCTTACATACAATTTACCCAAAATGATAAAAGGCTTTGCTTTTGCTTTTTTTTCAATATACAGAAAAAAGGAGGCAAGGTACGAAAATAATTTAATCCCAAGAAAAAAGGATTGAAATATTTCAATCCTGAATACCATATAAGCTAGTTTTACCCAAAAATACTTATAAACTTTTTTACTACTTTTAATTAAAGAATAATAAATAAGCTAAAAATGATGCATATATGATACTTATGATTATGCCATTTATCTTAGTTACCTTATCATCTTTCTTTCCTATGCCAATTGCCATAGTTAAAAATGTTCCGCCAATTAAGCCCCCAATATGAGCAGCATTATCAATCATTGGAATCGTAAAGCCAATTAATAAATTAATTAAAATAACCGGAAGAATTTGACTTGTTAAAACACTACCAAAATATACGCGATAATGATAACCAAAATATAATAAACAGCCAAGTAATCCAAATAGAGCACCTGATGCTCCAACACTATTGCCTTGAGTAATAACCGCTGACATTAAACTAGCCGTAATTGCGGATCCGAAATATACGATTAAAAATTTCCTTTTGCCAATAAAAGTTTCAACTTGGGTACCAATAATATATAAAGAATACATATTTACAAATAAATGAATAACATTAGCATGTAGAAATGCCGCTGTAAATAATCTCCAGTAATCACCCATTTTAACTAAATCAGAATTAAGAAACAACATATTAAAGATATTAGGGTTAGTAAAACTAATAAAAAACATTAAAACATTAATAATTATTAATCCTTTTGTAATAATGATCTTTTTAGGTTTAAAAATATTTTCATGAACTTCATTATTTTTTTCGGTTTTTTTATTTATATCATTAGTAATATTAACAATCAATTCAACGTTATTATCTTTATTTAAAGTTACCGTTTTTAATTTTGGAAAAAGGCTAGATATACCATTATCTTTTCTAACATCTTTTAAAGTTTTAATATCAAAAGTATTAATATTTTTATCATTTTGAACACTAATATTTTCATTTAAATCAAGTAAAATATTCAAGATATTAATTTTAAATGATAAGGTTTTTTTCTTTACTTGTTTAGCAATACTTTTAACTTTATAATTATCAAAAATTAATTGATCTTTATTATGAATATAATTCGAATTAATTCGAATTATACGATATGGAGCATCAAGATTTTCAAGCCATATTTCATTTTTAACGCCATTTACGATAATAGGTTGATAATTTTCTTCAGTAACAAAATAATGAACTAATCTCATAATTATTTCATCTTTACTATTAATCGTTAAACTCATATAAAACTCTCCTTCTGCATATCTTATTTTATAACAAAGTTGTCTTTATGTAAAGGGTGATAATTTGATTAAAAACGCTTTTTTTATGACAATAGTTTATTATTTATACTTTAGTACCCTATTATTTTTTCCTTATTTAGATTCAAATATGGAAACTTTTTATTTAGGTTGGATTATAACATTTATGATACTTACTACTACTACATTTATTATCGTTAAATATGAAAAAATAAATAATAATTTCTTATTTGCTTTATTATTAAATTTCATTCTCATTTGGTTATCTATTTTTACTATTTATGAATTTAATAATCTATCTTTTATTAGCTTAATATTATTATTAATAAGCAATATATACTTATTTAAAGAAACTAAAAAGTTAAACGGAAAATTAGCTTATTTAATAGTTTTTAAT
>CAZZNR010000077.1:0-4074 GCA_964655835.1 uncultured Muribaculaceae bacterium
CATAGCATTCTTTTATATATTCAATATAATCGGGTTTATCTAATAATTCGGAATTAAAGGCTTTATTAGTTTTTTCATCTACTAATATTTTATCTTCGCCAATTGGTGACAAACACATAAATTCTTCAGAGCGTTTCCCACCCATATCACCATTATCAGCTAAAACCGCTTGAGTATCTAATCCTAAAATTTTAAATATCTCTAGATAAGCTTCTTTCATTTTGTCATATTCAAAATTTAAATCAGCTTGATTTTTACCAAAACTATAAGCATCCATCATATTAAACACTTTACCTCTTAATAAATATCCTCGGGTTCTAATTTCATTTCTAAATTTAGGTCCAATTTGAAAATAAGTAACTGGTAATTGTTTATACGAAGTTAAAATAGGTTTAGCATAACTTACGATGGCTTCTTCTGCCGTTGGAGCTAAACAATAATTTCCTTTACTTGTTAGAGATTGAAACATAACATCACTAGCAACATACTTATCTAGACGGCCAGATTCTAACCATAAACTTTCAGGCTGTAAAAGTGGTAGGGATACTTCGGCACAACCATATTTAGTTAATACTTGACTAATTATTTCATTAATTTTTTGTTCAACTAAAAAAGGAATATGGCCATAACCATATATGCCACTTGAATATTGGATAATTTGCCCAGTTTGGATTAACATATCTTGAACGGGGAACTGAGTATCTAAACTTTCTAATTTTCGGGTTATTAATCCTATTTTGGATACTTTCATATATTCACTCCTTTTGGTTAAATAATTATATCACTTTCTTATTAATTTATAAAGTTAAACATTAAATCTAAAATAACAAATATCGCCATCTTTCATTAAATAATCTTTACCTTCTAAACGAAGTTTACCAGCTTCTTTTACTTTAAGTTCTGAGCCATAATCTCGTAAATCATTAAAGGACATAACTTCGGCTTTAATAAAACCTTTTTCAAAATCAGAATGAATAATTCCAGCACATTCTGAAGCTTTCATACCTTTTTTAAAAGTCCAAGCTCGACATTCATCTTTACCACTTGTAAAAAAGGTCTCTAAACCTAATAAATTATATGTTGCAAATATTAATTTATCTAGACCACTATTTGATATGCCAATATCTAATAAAAATTGCTTTTTATCTGTTTCATTTAATTCAGCTAGTTCACTTTCTATTTTAGCGCTCATTACAATTACTGAAGCATTTTCTTTTCCCGCATATTCTTTAATTAATGTCGTATATTTATTATCACCAATAATGGCATCTTCTTCACTAACATTAGCCGTATAAATTATTGGCTTTAAAGTTATTAAGGAAAAGTTTTTCAAAATAATTAATTCATCTTTAGTAAGATCTAAATTTCTTAAAGAAATTCCTTTTAATAAAGCTTCTTCACATTTTTTTAAACTTAAAAATTCTTTTTTCTCTAAGGGGTCCTTAGTGGTATCAATTTTTTTAGTTATTCTACTTATTCTATTTTGGATTATTTCTAAATCCGAAATAATTAATTCGGTATTTATAATTTCTATATCTCTAATGGGATTAACTTCCCCTTCAACATGAATAATATCCGTATTTTCAAAACATCTAACAACTTCCACAATCGCATCTACTTCTCTAATATAAGATAAGAATTTATTTCCTAAACCTTCACCTTTTGATGCCCCTTTAACTAAACCAGCTATATCAGTAAATTCATAGGTAGTAGGTACTACTCTTTCTGGTAAATATAATTCTTCTAAATATTCTAATCGATAATCTGGTACTGTTACTACTCCAATATTAGGATCAATTGTTGCAAAAGGATAATTTGCTGCTAAAATGTTTTTTTTCGTTATGGCATTAAACAAAGTACTTTTACCAACATTAGGTAATCCAATTATTCCTGCTTTTAACATTTTATCACTACTTTCATTTGCAAAACTAGTATATCATTAAAAAAGCAAATTATCACTAACTTGCTTTTTGATTTAAATCAACTGTTACAGTTTCGCTTTTTTTACCTCTAATATAAGATAATGACACTTTATCACCAATCTTATATTTATATAAATAATACTTTAATTTAGCTGATGAAGTAATTTTATAATCGCCAAAGTTTGTAATGACATCACCTTTTTCCAAACCGGCTTCAGCAGCAGGACTACCACTTTGAACATATCCAATTACTGCTCCAGCCGTAATTGATTCATCAATTTTGATCCCATATTGAAATTGTAACGCCTCAGTATCTGATATATTCAGAGTTCCAACTCCTAAAATTGGTCTTTCAATTTCTTTTTCGGCAATTAATTGACTAGCTATTTTAATAGCATCTTCAATCGGAATGGCAAACCCCATTCCTTCAACTCCTCCACTAATCAATTTCATATTGGTAATTCCTATTACTTCGCCATTTGCATTAGCAATCGGCCCACCACTGTTACCTGAATTTATTGCAGCATCTGTTTGTAATACTGACATTACCAAATTTCCGACTTTTGAATTAGCAGCATTTATTTCAATTAAACGATCTTTTCCACTTAAAATTCCTCTAGTAACAGTCCAAGAATATTCAGTATTTAAAGGAGCCCCAATGGTAAAGACGGTATCACCTAAACGGGATTTTGCACTACTACCTATTTCAGCTTTTTTAATAATTTTTTCTTTATCAATTGCTAAAACCGCAATATCGGAATATTCATCATTACCAGCTATCTTAACATCATAAGTATTACCATCAGTAAACTGTACTTGAACTTTCTGAGCTCCAGTTACCACATGGGAATTAGTTAATAAATAAGCTTCTTTATCTAATTCTTTATACACAAAACCAGTTCCGCTACTAGTTAGTTTTTCATTTTTATAGGCCGATATAACTACAACAGCATCATATAACTTTTCAACAGCATCAGCTATTCCTAAATCATTAATAGTTACTTCTTTTTCGGATTTATTAATAATAGTTTGACTAAACCATCCTAATTTTATTGTAGCATAATAAAGCCCTCCTGCTCCTAACATGATTCCTAAAATAGCAACAATAATAATTATTATATTTTTCTTCATTTTCTACCTCCTAAATATTTGATATTTCTTTAAAATTTAAGGGGAACCCCATGGCATCTAGAATTTTACATATTTTTATAGAATGTAATTTACCAGTCAGAATGTCAATTTCATAACTTAATTCACTTATTAACAATCTAAATTCTTCTGGCCTTAATAATTGTTTTAAAATAATTATTAAAGCAAATAAATCATTTTTACCATAAATATATTCTCCATCAGTAATAGGAATATTTAGTATTTCATGATATTTTGTATTATCGATTGACCTTTGGGTTTTATGATCATATAAAATATCTTCATGAGCACATAAATTTCTGAAATTCGCTAAAATGGGCATATATATTGTTAAATTATCAACACTTACTTTATATATATCGGAAATGGCTTCTTGATCTGTTCTTTTCATTATTAAATATAATTCACTTATAATTCCAAAGGATAAAACCTTAACCACTACCCACATCGGGATATAACCATAAACATTGGAATAATGACTTGTAGCAGCATGTTGA
Organism: uncultured Muribaculaceae bacterium; assembly: GCA_964655835.1. Classification (GTDB taxonomy): domain Bacteria; phylum Bacillota_I; class Bacilli_A; order RF39; family UBA660; genus DUUS01. Next base: position 3,569 of record CAZZNR010000077.1, read on the forward strand.
CTTCCGTTTACTCTAATTTGTCTTTTCATTTTTTTTAATAAATCACTTACTTGCCTGCTTTTTTCCGAATTATTAGTAAAGTTAGAGGCTTTCAAGTAATCGGCTTCACGATAACCATACTCTTTAGATAGTTGATAAGAAAATATGCTTTTCATATTATTTTCGATAATTAATAAATTTTTAAAAATAATATTTCTAATTTGACGATCAAAAGCAAATACCGCATATAACTCTTTAAAAGTTGTCCCTTCGATATAATATCGATCATTACGGCTTTTCAAAAATAGGTGACGATAACCATTCAAAAAAAAATAATTTTCTCTAATTAAAATGTCACTGGCATAATCAATATTATCAATTATCAAGCCCTTGTCTTGCATAATTACTATTTGTTCGTCAATAGTTTTAAACACTTTTCTAGCCATGCTCTTCACCTATTATGAAATTATACCATAAAATTTTTAAAAATAATATATATCTTTTTTAAAAAAAGTGTATACTTTCTA
>CAZZNR010000078.1:0-1745 GCA_964655835.1 uncultured Muribaculaceae bacterium
GAACCGATAAAAGGTTTTTCTTTTTGATATTCTAATTTAAAATAATTAGTAGTTATTACTAAATAGGTCTCATCAGATTGTTTAGTAAAATTAATAACATCAAAATTCCGGCATTTAATTAATTCTGTCGGACGATCTTCAAAGTTACCGGTTTCACTATATTCAAGTCTAATTAAAATTTCACTTAAAATTGTAATTCGATATTTATTACCAATAATCATTGCATCATCACGAGCTTTAGCATCATCGTATTTATCAATTTTAAAATGCGGTTTTAAACTAGCCATATCTATACCCTCTTTTATTATTATAATTTTATCATAATTATTATTAAAACTAAAGTTTAATTTTAAACATCAAAAAAGTAGACCTAGTATTTATACTTATCTACTTCTTTTATAATACAATAATTAAAAATTTATTAAGCACTTGCTGTTGTTACGTAAGCAGTAAAAGATTTATTTTGATCAGTATTTTGGACTGAACCTGTATCTGGGAAAGATATCGTTAATCCATAAGTGTGAACTTTAGAACTAGCTGGACCAGCAAACGATCCACTACCTAAAGATATATTTGAAGTACCAATTGATGTAGGAGTACTAACAGCTGTCATTATTGTTCCATTACTACCAGTATTTGTAGAAGTCATTGTATATTTTAGTGCACCAGCTGAAAATGTATTAGTTTGGACTACTAATGTACAAGTATATCCCATTGTAGCTGTTGCTGCAGTGTTACCAGTTACAGTAAAAGTTTTAGTATCGGACCAACCGGGAACAACATTTGATGCTGTTATTGCTGAACCTCCACTATAAGTAATACTTAATGTACCTGCTCCTACTGTAATAGTTGTAGTAGACTCACCACCTGTTATATTAGCTGTAAAGTATGCATATGATACGCCAACAGTAATTAATAGTAAAGAAACAATTAAAATCATTATCTTTATTAAATTTCTTTTCTTTGCTGGCTTTTTGGAAGTTGTTTTTTTGTTATTTATTTTTTTCATAAATCATCTCTTTCTTTATTTTTATTAATTACAATTTACTATAATCTATCATTTTTGTCAATAAAATTAATTATTGAACTGCTTCTGTTTTTAAGTATCCCGTGAATGATTTACCTTGTTGAGTATTTTGGTTAGTTTGAGTATCTAGAAAGTATATATCTAATTGGTAAGTATGAACTTTATTACCACCTGTAGCTGCGGCAAATTGACCGTTTCCTAATAAAATAGTACTTGCTCCGCTTGCAATATCAGTAAAAGCCGTAATAGCAGTCATTATTGTACCATTATTTCCTGTATTTGTAGCAGACATTTTATACTCTAATGAACCTGCTGCAAATGTATTAGTTAGAACTACTAAAGATACTTTATATTTCATTACATTTGCAGTTGTGTTATTACCAGTAATTGTAAATGATTTATTAACCCAAGCATCAGCTGGTGTCGCACTAGCAGCTAATCCTCTTGGGGTAATATTATTAGCTGTAATAGCACTTCCTCCAGCATAGGTAATAGTCATTGTACCACTTCCAACTGTAATCGTAGTTGAGGATTCTGAACCAGTTATGTTTGCTGTAAAGTATGCATATGTTACGCCAATTGATACTATTAATAACAAACCAATTGCAAGTGATACTTTAGTTAAATTTATTTTAATTCTTTTATCTTCCTTTCGTTGTTTCTTTTTTTTCATAAATAAACCTTCTTTCTTAATTAATATTCTTAATTTAAGAATATT
>CAZZNR010000078.1:1845-4064 GCA_964655835.1 uncultured Muribaculaceae bacterium
AATATTCTTAATTTAAGAATATTATTAATTATTTTTTATAAATTTTAAAAGCTGTTATACTTTGCTAACAGCTAAAATTCTATAGTTTTTAAGCAGCTGGAGCTTTTGCAGTTGAAGTCGTTGCTATATAACCGGTAAAAGTTTTTCCTTGTTCAGTATTTTGAGCTACACCTGTATCAGGAAAAGAAATTGTAAATGTATAAGTGTGTTGTACTGCAGATGCCCCTACAGCAAAACTTCCACTTCCTATTGTCATGTCTGCTGTTCCAGTTGTTATTGAAACATTAGATTTTGTAGTTATAGGCGTAACAACTCCTCCAGTAGTAGTATTGGTAAGTGTATACTTAAGAGCTCCAGTTGAAAAAGTATTAGTTGTTTTCTTTAAAGTTAAAGTATAATCAAGAATTTGTGAATTGGTATTAGTACCTGTCACAGTAATTGATTTATTAGAAGTCCAACCTGGAACAACATTTGATACATTTATTGCTGAACCACCACTATAAGTTATAGCCATTGTGGCTGAACCAACTGTTATGGTAGTTGAGGATTCTGAACCAGTTATGTTTGCTGTAAAGTATGCATATGTTACACCAATTGATAATATCAATAACAAACCAATTGCAACTAAAGCTTTAGTTAAACTTACTTTTTTTCCTTTACTCTTTTTTGTTTTATTTTTTGCCATTTGTTTTCATTACTCCTTATCTTAATTAAAGATTACTATAAAAATTATTTTATGTCAATATGAAGCTAGTAATTAATGTAAATAAAAAATGTAAAATTTTGACAAAAAAAAATATTATAATATTACTATTTTATAAGAAAATATTAAGTCAATAAAAAAAGAAGCGATTTATTTTGCTTCTTCTTGGGCTCTAGTTTCCCTTATAACCGTTACTTTTATGGTTCCAGGGTATTGCATTTCAGCTTCAATTTTTTCTTTCATTTCGCGGGCTATTTTAAATGAAGTTAAATCATCAATTTCATCTGGTTTAACAATAACTCTTACTTCTCTTCCGGCTTGCATAGCATAAGTTTTTTCTACTCCTTCAAAGCTATTACCTAAATTTTCAAGTTCTTCAAGACGTTTAATGTAATTTTCCATTGTATCATTACGAGCACCAGGCCTTGCTGCTGATAATGTATCAGAAATACTAACTAAAACGGAAATAACATTATTGGCTTCATGATCACCATGATGAGATAAAATGGCATTTTGAACAATATCATTTTCGCCATATTTCTTAGCTAAATCAACCCCAATATCAATATGGCTTCCTTCTATTTCGTTATCAATTGCTTTACCAATATCGTGAAGTAAACCAGCTCTTTTAGCAATATTAACATTTTCGCCAATTTCTCCAGCAATTATTCCGGCTAAATTCGCAACTTCTTTAGAATGCGTTAAAGCATTTTGACCATAACTAGTTCGAAAGTTTAATTTACCAATTAAATATACTAATTCTGGATCGAATTTAGATAACCCTAATTCATAAATCGTTTCATTACCTATTTCAGTAACTCTTGTATTCATATCATTACAAACTTTATCATAAATTTCTTCAATTCTTGTCGGATGGATACGTCCATCTTTAATTAAAGTTTCAATAGTTAATTTAGCAATTTCTCTTCTATAAGGATCAAAAGAAGAAATTACAATTACTTCCGGAGTATCATCAATTATTAAATCAACTCCAGTTACAGCTTCGATAGTTCGGATATTTCTTCCTTCTCTACCAATTAATCGACCTTTCATTTCATCATTAGGTAATTCTATTGTACTGACAGTTTGAATTGTAGTTACATCGTTAGCATATCTTTCCATAGAATTAACTAATAAACTTTTTGCTTTTTTATCAACTTCTAGCTTTGCTTCAGCTTCTTTTTCTTTGATAAAAGATGCGATTTCAACAGCCATTATTGATTCAACTCTTTCTATTATTAAATCATGAGCTCTTTCTTTTGATAAATTAGATATTTGTTCCAATTTATCAATCTCTTCTCTTATTAGTTCATCCATTTTTAAATCTTTTTCTTGTAATTGTTTTTGCAGAACATTTAAATTATTATCTTTTTGTTCTAAAAGATTATCTCTATTTTGGAGCATTTCTTCGCGTTTATCTAAAGATTTTTCTCTTTGTAACAAACGTTCTTCACTACTCGCAATTTCTGATTTTTTTTCTTTTATTTCTTTATCAGTTTGTTGTTTTAATTTAAAA
>CAZZNR010000079.1:0-3336 GCA_964655835.1 uncultured Muribaculaceae bacterium
ATTTTATCAAAAAGTCTTTTTTATTAAAGTGTCCAAAATAGGGTTCACTTCAAATAAGATCTTTTTTAATATGTTTTAAATAATCAACTACTTTACCTTCATAAATTAAATTTAAACCTTTAATATTTAATATATCTCTTGGTTTAATTAAAGAATAATGTTTTTTAAAATCCACTATTTTCGAATCGCTTAACAATTTGCCACAGAATTGACTACAGACATAATGATATTTTCGATTATAAGATATATTAAAATTAATCATCGGTAAACCTTTAATATTATATCGAAATTTTACCGCATTATTAATATATTCTTCTTGGAGTATTTTTTTAATTTTAAGGTAGTTTTTATTACTTATTTTTAATTCATATATTTGACATATAGCACCAGTAAATAATTCGCTAATAACTTCAAAACTTTCATTAACAAAACCAGCTGGTAACATATATTTAGTTTTTCGGCCGAAAGAATATATATCTTTAAAGTCAGGTTCGAGAGTTATACTTATATGGACATATTTTTCTTGGGTCATAACCTTTAAAAATTTTGAAAAATAAGTACCTGAATCAGAAGCAATAATAAATATTTTTTTCATATTAGAAATCTATTTTGGTATTACTATTGTTTTCTAATAAATGAGGATTTTTTAAAATATGCTCAAAAAGTTTTAATGATTTAACAAAGTAAAAGCCATCAGCAATTCTTTCATCTAAATTAGCACCAAGTTCACACATTGTCCTAATTTCTATTTTACCATCAATAACAACTGGTTCATCTTTTATTTCCCCAATAGTAATTAATATTGAGTTAGTTCCTAAATCAGTTAAATTATGATATATAGCACCACATTTAATACTTCCTAAATTAGATACTAGCACAGTTGAATAATAGATTAAATTATCAGTGATCGATGCTGGAAGTAAATCATGGTTATCACAAAATCTGATAATAGCCATAACAAATGCTTTCATAAATTTTGGCATCTTACCAACAAAAGATACGATATCATCAGTTGAATTAGTTTTTTGATTTCTAACTGCTTCAACGGTATTATTTAATTTTTTACCTAATGAAAATAAATTATCATCTTCAGCAATTTTTACTAAATTTAATGTTTCCTCAGAATCATCAGTAAATTCTTTTTTAGCAACGAATGAGATTGAAACATTTTTTCGATCATAAAATTTTTTATTTATAATAAATCGATTAAGAAGGGGGCGGTTATAAATTACCATTCCCATAGCTGTACAAAATATATGGAAATAAGTAATATCTTCGGTTTCTTTTTGTTTTCTTAATTTTTCATAATATTCAACTAATTCACTTACATCAATTTTCATGTTAATATATACATCTGAATCTGCTCTTGATGGTTTAAGATGAGGTATTAGGGAGTTTATCCCGCTTAAATTCTTAACTCTAATGCCATCTTTTCTATTTCTCATTTTACACCTATAGATAATTATCTAACCTTTCGATATTTCCTTTTTCTTCTGTTTTTTCATTTGCTTTTTGTTCTTCAATTAATTGAGCTTGAATTTCTCTAAGTATTATTATTGTATCTGCAGTTGGATTTAATATTTCTGAAACAGTCAAACCATGTAGAGATAATATAGTTTCGTCCATTCCACCAATATTATCAATGATTTCTAAAGCTTCTTTTGCCTTTAGGAGATTTATTTGTTCTTCATTTTCCATTAAACTCACCAAGAAAAGTATATCATACTTTTTTTATTTAACATACATTTTGTTTTAATATTATAATAAAAAAAACCTATATGGTTTTTTCTTTATTTACTTTTTCCATCTCATTAGATTGGGAAGGTTTCTTGAAGCAAACCCAATAGCTTCTTCTCTTGTTACTCCAGCTTCTTCAGCTATTTCCCCAATTGCTTGAATGGCTTCTTCTAAAGTAATATTTTCAACAAAATTACCATTTGCAAAACAATACTTACAATAATAGTCCGATAACGTTCCATCAGCATTAGTTCCTAATATATCATTTGTAAGTGATATACCACAACTTTGGCAAATTTTTTCTTCATTAATATTTAATTCTTCAATCATAATAAAAACTCCTTTATATTAATAATTATATTACAGGTTATTTTTTCTCTACTTACTAGGACACTCATTCCTTTTTCGACAATATTACCTTTGGCATCTAAATAATCACGAATCTAAATGTCCTTATTATATTTAAAGTTTATCACTATTACATTTTTTATGCAAATAAATAATTAAAATAGTATAATAATATTGGAAGTGATATTTTGAAAAGAAAAGTAAAAGTAAAGTTAAAATATAGAAATATTTTCATAATATTAATTTATATTTTTTGTTTTGTAATGTTATTTATTTCCTTATTTAATATTATTAAATGGAAGATAGATGCTAGTAAGAATAAAGATGAGATTGTAAATATAAAGGAAAAAGTTGAGATTGAAGAATTAAATGGAGGAGAAATAATAAATCAGAATAATGATATTCCTAAATTTAATCCTTATTGGGATTATATTAAAATGAATTTAATTAATGTTAATTTTAATGATTTAAAAAAAATAAATAATCAAACCAAAGGCTGGATTCAAGTTAATGGTACTAATATTAATTATCCTTTTGTTCAAGCCGAAGATAATAACTGTTATCTAAATCATTCTTTTAATACAAGTTATAATGATGCTGGATGGCTGTTTGTTGATTATCGTAATAAGTTAGATGGAACCGATAAAAATACTATTATATATGCCCATGCAAGACTAGATAAGACAATGTTTGGTTCTTTAAAAAACATCTTAAAAAGTAATTGGCTTAAAAATTCTAATAACTATATTGTAAAATTATCAACTGAATATGAAAATACTTTGTGGCAAGTATTTAGTATTTATAATATTCCGACGACTAGTGACTATATTCAAACTGAATTTAATAATACATTAAATTATCAAAAAATTCTTAATATGTTATTAAAACGAAGTAATTATAATTTTAATACTTCGATTAATGAGAATGATAATATTTTAACGTTATCTACTTGTTACAATAAGACAGATAAAGTAGTTTTACATGCTAAATTAATAAAAAAAATTAATAGATAAATAACCATAAAAAAATTGTTAATAACAATTTTTTTAGTTTAATTAATAATTAATAAATGATTAGTATCTCAATTATAATATTTTTTTAAAATTATTTTTTGATTCTAAATTTATTTCTGAGAAATAATTTTTAATAAATAATTTAAAATCTTCATAATTATAATAGTAGTATGATATAAGTTTAAAATAATCTTCATTATTTGTATTTCTTATTAATAATCTTATGATTTCAATTAGC
>CAZZNR010000079.1:3346-4049 GCA_964655835.1 uncultured Muribaculaceae bacterium
AAAAAGAGTCAAAAGATAATCATAATAAAAAAATTCTTAATAACAATTTTTTTTATTTTAATTAGTAAGTAATATAACGATTGGTATTTTCTTTTAATAGTCTGATATAATGATTAGCTTCTCTTAAAACATGGTCAGCTAAAAGGGGCATAATAATAGATTTTATTTGACAATCAAGTATTCCCTTTGCCCCAGCTGTTTTAAATTCTTGGTATTTTAAAGTTTGATTTAAAGATTGGGTATTATTTTGTTTTATTATTAAATCAGTAGCATTTTGAGCATTTTGTAATAATATTTTATAGTTATTAGCAAATGCGTCAGCTTGGTTTATTAAATCACTTTCACTAGGATCTAATAACCCTTTAATAAATAAAGCATGTTCCATCATTATTTGATTCCAAAATAATTCGGTTTTTTGAATATCTTCTGGCATTATATCAAGATTAGTTTCTAACTGAATAATATATGATTTATATAATTTTGCTTCTCTTAAGATATGTTCAATTAAGAGAGGGTAATTTGTTGTATAAATATTACATGTTAAAAATTCATTTAATACTTTTTCTTTAAACATTATTAATCCATTAACTAATTCTAAAGCTTGATTGTTAATTTTTTTGATCATTTCGGGAGATAATTCCTGATTCATAAAAAAGATTCTTGATTGTAAATTATGTTCCAAATCAGTAATTTTTTGGTTGAT
>CAZZNR010000080.1:0-4042 GCA_964655835.1 uncultured Muribaculaceae bacterium
GAGATTTCGCGGAGTGACTGGAGTTCAGACGTGTGCTCTTCCGATCTAGATTTTCCTTTAAGGATAGGTGAGTTAGGCCAAGTTCATCGTCATGAAGCTAGTGGGGCCTTAAATGGTTTGTTCCGGGTTAGAACATTTACCCAAGATGATGCTCATATATTTATGCTCGAATCTCAAATTGAAGCTGAAATTATCAATTTAATTAATTTTATTGACCGAATATATAAAGTATTTGGATTAACTTATAGTATTGAACTATCAACTCGACCACTTGAGAATTATATAGGGGATATAAAAACTTGGGATAAGGCGGAAAAAGTATTAGAAAATGCTTGTTTAAAAGCTGGCCATGAATGTAAAATAAATCCTCATGATGGGGCTTTTTACGGACCGAAGTTAGATTTTCATATTAAAGATTCAATTGGTAGAATTTGGCAATGTGGTACCATCCAATTAGATATCAACCTACCAGAAAGATTTGATATATCATATATTGCCGAAGATGGAACTAAAAAAAGACCAGTAATGGTACATCGGGTAATATTTGGTTCGATAGAAAGATTTATCGGTATATTAATTGAACATTTTGCTGGAGTTTTTCCTTTATGGCTTGCCCCCCAACAAATAGATATAATTCCGGTAAATAATGAGTATCATTTGGATTATGCTAAAAAAGTTGAAGCATTATTAAAATCTCAAGGTATAAGAGTAATGATTAATTCTAAAAACGAAAAATTAAATTATAAAATCCGTGAAAGTCAAACAAATAAAATTCCTTTTACTTTGATACTCGGTGATCAAGAAAAAGAAAAGGAATGTATTACGTATCGTATTTTTGGAACTAATGAATCGGTAACTATTGAAACTGGTAAATTTATTGAAAAAATATTATCTCAAATAAATAGTAAAAAAATTGATTATAAATTTGATTAAAAAATAAAAGAACACCCATAATATAGTAGGTGATAAGATGATATTTATTTCTACTATAATTAGAACCTTGTTCTTTTATTTTTTTGTAACAGTTTGTTTTCGTATTATGGGTAAAAGAGAAGTGGGTAAATTAGGTATTATTGATTTAATAGTATCAATATTAATAGCTGAATTATGTGCCATAAGTATTGAAAATATTAAAGATTCAATTTTTTTAGCTATTCTTCCAATTACCGTATTAGTAGTAATTGAATTAGTATTTGGCAAAATTTCCCTTAAATCAAGAAAATTTAGATCTTTTGTAAGTGGCAAATCCAGTCTTATAATTAATAAAGGGAAAATCAATTATAAAGAGATGATAAAACAAAGATATACATTAGATGATTTATTACTTAGTTTAAGACAAGAAAAAATTAAAAATATTGAAGATGTTGAATATGCTTTTTTAGAAAATAATGGCCGGTTATCAATTTTTAAATATAATATATTTAAAATAAAAGGGAATTATCCTTTACCAATCATAATTGATGGAGTTATTCAAAAACAAACATTAAAAAATATTAATAAATCTTCTCTATGGGTTAAATTATATTTGAAAAAACAAAATATTCTGTTAGAAGATGTTTTCTATGCTTTTTATAAAGGAACTAAAATTTATATAATTAAAAGGAGTGATTTAATAGTATAGTATATGTAAATTAATGGTGTAAATAGAAAGATAATTTACATTTTTAATTGCGTGAATTCAGAATATAATTTAAAATGGTATTAAGGAGTATATTAATATGTATCAATTTTTAAAATTATTATTTTGTATTGTCTTAATGAACTTTGCTGATGTTTATTTTATTGATATTTTAAAATTAATCGGCATAAATTTAAACACATATTCAATTTTAACTAAAGAATTATTATTCTTAGGATTATATATTATCATTTTAATTATTATTTTCTTTTGTTATAAGAGTGATATTAAACGAGATTTTAGAAGATTTAAACATAATATATTTCCTAATATTTTAATGATTTTAGTATTCTTTATTGTTGTTACTCTATCGGTTAAAGTAATTGAATATATTAGCTTTTTAATAGTTGATAATACTAATATTACTCTTAAGCCAGTAGCTCTTATTAATATTTTTAATGAATCATTAAATATTAATACTATTATTATACTTATTAAAAATATCTTAATAATTCCATTTATAGGTAGTATTGTTTATATTCTTGGGGTCGATGAATTAATAAAAAATAAAAATAAAGGTATCATTCTTAGTGGACTTTTAGCGGCCATTTTTATCGGTATTAACATTGAAGGATCATTATTAGTTATGATAATAAGTGCGATTCCCTATTTTATATTATATTCTTTACTAGCTTGGATCTACTATAAAAATAATAATAATATTTGGTTTGCCAGTATAACATTAATACTATATAGTTTATTAGCAAGTGTTTTAATAGCAAAAATATTGTGAGGTTAAATGAAAGATAAAACAATCGATATATTTAAATTTATAATTGCCGGTTTATTATTTCTTTTTATGGGTAAATTTATATCTTTAATTTTTAATAAACTAAATTTTGATATTAATTCTTTTAGTTTTGCCGATTTAGCGTATAGTGAAGTATTAATTAGTTTATTATTAGGAATTATATTATTTTTTATTTATCAAAAGATATTAATAAATGATTGGTATGAATTTAAAAAAAATTTAAAAAACAATCTGAAAAAATGTTTATATTTATTTGGCATCCTAATTGGGGTTAAATTATTATCTTCAATTATTATTTATCTTTTTGGCATAAATTTAGGCATTAACATTGTTCAAAGTGAAAATCAATCAGTTATTAATTTACTTTTGAAAAGTGCTCCGGTAATGATGTTTATATCAGCTATATTTTTAGCACCTTTTGTTGAAGAAGTAATATTTAGATTAGGTCTAAAAAAAGTGATTAAATCTGAAACATTATTTATAATATTAAGTGGTTTTATATTTGGATTGATGCATATCTTTCCTACTGACATTAATATAACGCTTGCTTTAGTTCAATCAATAACATATGTATCGATTGGGGTATTACTAGCTTATTATTATGTAAAGTATAAAAATATCTATTTTATTATAATAGTGCATTCTTTAAATAATTTATTAGGAATGCTTGCAGCATTATTATTAATTTAGTATAATAGAAAGAAATTTTGGTGAGGAATTATATGAAAGAAGTATTTGGGAACATTTTAGAATTAATTAATTTATTAAATATTGGCGATTATTTTTTCTTTGTAGGAACCTTTTTACTGATTGTTTTATTTATTTATTTTTTATATTTAATAAAATTAAGTGATTTAGAATCTAGAGAAGAAAAAAATAGTACTTTAGGGGACAACTTTGATCTTGCTTCGGTAGCATCAGCAATCGAAAAAGAATATAAACCCGAAGCTATTAAATTAACTTCATATGAAGTAGAACAAGAAAATAGTGCTATTATTAGTTATGATGAATTAGTAAAGAACAAAGATAAAGTAGGAATTAACTATGATGATGAATATTCCTATGAATTACCAGAATTAAATGTCAAAAAGATTAATTTAACTAGTGGTTTTAATAATAATGAAGAGCCTAAATTAGAAGTGAAATTGATGCAATATGATAAAGAAGAAGAATTTTTAGAAGCCTTAAAAGAATTACATAATAACTTAAGTCATTAATAAAAATCATAATTTTAATCTTTTTTATAAAAAAGGGTTGACTTTTAGATTGTAATAGTATATATTTATATCAGTTAAGAAATTATTAATTTAATTACTTAACTACTGAGAGAAATATAAATTTATATTTCTCTCATTTTTTATGCTCTATTTGTAGTTTTATTGCCTCTAATTAATAATTAAAAAGTCAAGTGTGACAATTGACAAATAACAACCTGTATTATTAAATAGGATTAAGATAATTAAAGGATAAGAATATTATGGATAAATTAAGAAAAATAAATAAAATACCAAAAGAATTAATATCAATTGCTTTATTTTTTCTAATCCTTGGCTTAAGCTATGCTTACTTTACTGCTAATATCACTGGATCAGAAACGGGAACAACGATTAGTG
>CAZZNR010000081.1:0-4025 GCA_964655835.1 uncultured Muribaculaceae bacterium
TATAATAATTATAGTGTTATTAGAAAAACAAAATTAAAGCAAAAGATTTTGAATAATATTAATTAATTAGGTTAAAATATTATTAAGGAGTTGAAAACATATGAAAACAGTAAATAGCATGTTTATGTTTGCCGTCGGAGCTGCTATAGGGGCAGGTGCCTATATGAGACTGGAAAACTTATCCAAAAATAAATATCAAGTTAAAAAACATGTAAATAACGCTATTGATAGCATGGCAAGTACAATAAAATAAAATATTCTAAAAAGAATATTTTTTTTGTATATATTTAATAATAAGTAAACATTATAAATATATGAACTATATAAAAAATATTAAGTTATTAGATTTATTTTTAGTTTTAGTTAATATCTTATTAATTATTTTTATTGTCGAAAAATTTCAAATTTTAGGGCTTTGTTATACAATTGCAACTTTAATATCGCCAATTTTTTTTGGTTATGCTATCGCTTGGATTTTAAAACCGATGATGTTTTTTTTTAATAAATATATAAAAATAAAAATGGCGGTTTTTTTAACTTTTTTATTAATTGGATTATTTTTAGTTTTAATTGGATATTTAGCAATACCGGTTATTATTAATGAAGTAAAGAGTTTAATTCCCCAAATTATTAACATATACAACAATTTAAATCCCATAATCATTGATAACGTTGATTTTAAAGCTATCGGAACAAAAGTAATTGCCATATTAAATCGTTATACTATCAATATTAAAGATATTATTTTAAATCTATTCTATGCCCTTTTTATCAGCTATTTCTTTTTAATAAAGCATCAAGAAATAAGTAAATTTTTAGGCACTAAAGTACCTAGTGAATTAATCAAAAGAATAAGTGTTAATTTAAGAAGTTTTATTAAAGGAACATTTGTTACTACTTTTATTTTATTTATAATGAGTATTATTAGTTTTTGGATAGCTCAACTTCCTTATGCTTTCTTATTCGCTATTATAATTTCTTTAACTAACATTATTCCCTTTATTGGGCCTTATATTGGAGGTATACCCTCAGTAATAGTAGCATTTAATGTTAGTTTTAATTTAGGTGTTATTGTATTAGTTATAGTTGTTGTTCTTCAAGCAATTGAAAGTATTTTTGTTAATCCGTATATAATGAGTAAATCTATTAAAATAAATCCGATTTTTATTATTATTAGTTTGATTATCTTTGGTTATTTTTTTGGCATAATAGGGATGTTATTATCTACTCCTATAATTACAGTAATAAAAACTCTCTATTTATATAATAAAGAGTTTAATATTATAAATTTTAAAGTTCTTGGTAAATAGTTTTATCAAAGTCATGATCCTTAGTATCATAATTTTGAAGAGTATTTGAATCTATTAAAAAGAATTTATGAATCAAATTATCTTTATTAGAATATTGACTTACAGGATCATCCCAAGTTAAATCAAGATGTAACCATCTATTATTTATCTTAACAGCATTCCAAACATGAGATTCAGAAGCTATTCTAAAATTAGGTACTCCTAACCGATTTAAAAATAGGGCCATAGCATCAGCATATCCCCCACAAATACCATAATTTTGAATTAAAGGGCCATAAGCAATATTTGATTTATAAGTTTTAATCCCATTTATCCGATTTTGATCATATTTAGTATTGTTTATAATATAATCATGAATAGTTAAAATTTTATCTTCTAAAGCCATATCGTTATTTAAATAATTTTGGATTATAACATCAATTTTATTATTTATTTCATCTATTTCAGCTGTTTGATAAGCTTTAATAACTTGGATATTTATTTCCCCAGCTTTATTATAATTGACTTCAATACTACTAAAATTATTAAAAGGGCTGATAAAATTATTTATGTGGGTAAGTAAAGCTGAATCAGTACTTATATCATTAACATCATTCGTACAATCAAGGTATTCAGAAGGACAATAAAAAGTAAATTTATCGTAACCATTATTTAAGATTGAATAAAAAATGTTTTTAATATCTTGCTTACTATAGGGTATAAAATCAATACTTTCTTGAACAAATTTGTAATTATTGTTTTTATAATTTTCATTTGGATCACTAATAATAACGGTTGGTTGGTGTTTCAAAACTAAGGCAATTTTATCAGTTAAAAAATCAATGTTATAAAATACGGCAATAATAAATATTAATGTGAAGAGATAATAAAAAAGTTTTTTCAAAATTAATCACCTAAGCTAATAATAACAAAATAATAAAAAAAAAGAAACAATTACATTTCTTTTACTATTTTATTTAATCTTGTTTTTTGACGATTACAAGTGTTTTGTTTAATTATTCCTTTGCTAGCGGCTTTATCAATATTTTGAACAGCAATCTTTAATTCTTTAATAGCAGTGTCTTTGTCTTTGTTTTTAACTGCCATTTCGGTCTTTTTAATAGAATTTTTAATTCTAGAAGTGTAAATTTTATTTTTCGCAGCAGTTTTAGCATCAGTTAAAACACTTTTCTTTGCACTCTTTATATTAGGCACTTGACTTGCTCCTTCCTTAAATTCAATATAAATTGTATCAAAGAAATTATAATAAAGCAAATAAAATGTGTTAAGGGCACGGGAAAATGTTACCGATAAAATCTATAAAGCTAAGTAAATGAAAGGAAAGGTTATTAACGCCTTTCCTTTATTCGTTTATCACGTTCAATTAATGCTTGTTCCATCTCTTTTTGATTATTGATTTTAATTTGTTTAAGTTTTTCATTATCTCTAATATGTCCGGGAACAAGTTTAGTTTTGTATATATTTTTATTATGATAAATTCTTATCATACCGTTAAAAATATCTTGCCAAACTTCAACCTCTGTACCAAGATAGAAAGTAACTGGATTATTATCATAATCTACTGGCATATAGTAATTATTATTAATTGAAATAACATTACCATCAAGAATTTTTCTTCTAGCTTTAGTGCAAAGTATTGTAGTTAAATCAGTATCACCAATTGATACAAAATCTTCTTCCATTTCTTTTGCTTTGTAAGAAAACTTTTTATTTAAATAACCAACATAGTGAGAGTTGAACCAAAGGTTTAATTTGTCATAAGATTTTATATCATATCTTTTAATGTCATTTAATAATCGATTTTGGATAGTTCCATTCATTCTTTCGACTTTACCTTTAGCTTGTGGGGTATTGGCAAAGATAAGTTCAATACCAAGTTCATTACACATTCTACCAAATTGAGTTAGATTGCCATCTTTAGGACTTTTTAATATGGTGTGTTTATCAGAGTAGAAAGCCATTGGGATTCCCCATTTTTTCACTAAAACACGTAGCATATAGCAATAACCTAACTGACTTTCTTCTTTAGTGAACCAACCAGCTAAGACTTTTCCAGTAGCATCATCAACCGCGATATGTAATGAAAATTTTTGGCCGTTATCAAACCAATCATGTGGAGTTCCATCGATCATTACAAGCATTCCAATTCTTGGCGAGGGTTCTCTAAGTAAATGAGCTTCTTTCTTTTTATCAAATGGTCTGTGATTAATTGGAGTGATCCAACTTTCATTTTTATATAATTTTTTGAAGAATGAATAACTTCTTTCTTTTAAATTTTTATCTTTCACGATATTCCTCTTTTCTATATTCCAAATAATTTCTTCATGGTAAAAGTCCATGAATTGAGCTATACTAATCACTGGATATTGGATTTTAAATTCTTTAATAAACTCTAGTTCTACGTTTGAAGCAGCATTACTAGGTTTTCGGTCGGTATTACCGTGTATAAGAATTGAATCAATATCCTTTTCAATTAATTCTTTGCTCAATCGAATTAATTGCATTTTAGAGTAACCAGTTATAAACGATAATTGATTATAAGAAGTATCTCTTTCGCCATCCAACTTTTCTTTTATTAAAGTCAGAGCTTTTTCTTTATTTTTAGTCAAATAAAATATACCTCCTTTCAGAAGCATATTATATATTAAGTTATAGATTTTATTGGTAACATTTTCCTGTGGTCAATATTGGTAACATTTTCAAAAGACTTTAACA
>CAZZNR010000082.1:0-4000 GCA_964655835.1 uncultured Muribaculaceae bacterium
AGTAAGTGAGTTTCGTAAAAGATCATTAAACTCCGGAAAAAGTATTACTAAAGGAACGGCTCAAAATGAAGATGTTTATTTTCAAATTATGGAAGCTAAAAATACCTATTATGAAAAAATACCTGATATTGTAAATGATAATATGCAAAAATTAAATAAAATAATTAAATCGGATTATCAGCCTTTTAATTACTATGGTAGTTCTTCAGCAAAATATATCATAATAGCAATGGGCTCAGTTTGCGATACGATTAAAGAAGTAATAAATAACATTAATAAAGAAAAAAATCTTTATGGTTTAATCGAAGTTCATCTTTATCGCCCTTTTAGTAAAAAATATTTAGAAAAAGTTTTACCTAAAAGTGTTAAAAATATTGCTGTTTTAGATCGCACTAAAGAGCATGGTAGTGCAGGAGAACCTTTATATTTAGATGTCTTATCATCTTTAAACAATAAAGGTATTAATATTTATAACGGTAGATATGGCTTATCAAGTAAAAATACTACTCCAAATGATATTTATAATGTCTTTATGATGTTAGAAAAGCATCCCCAAAACAATTTTACGATTAGTATAATTGATGATGTTACTAATACTAATTTAAAAAACTATGAATATCAGACCAAGAATAATTATCAAGAGCTTAAAATATATGGTTTTGGTTCAGATGGTTTAGTAAGCACTAGTAAAGATATATTAAAAATTATTGGTAAAGAATATTATATTCAAGGTTATAGTGAATATGATTCTAAAAAAAGTGGGGGAGTTACTATTAATCACTTAAGATTTAGTAATAAATTGATTAAAGCTCCATATTATACGACAAACCCAGAATTAATTGTTGTTTCTAAAGATGAATATTTTCATAAATTTGATCTAATTTCTAATATTAGAGAAAAAGGAATAATTCTTGTTAATACCGAAAAAAATGAAGAAAAGTTAAATCAATTTCTTCCTGATCATGTTAAAGAAATAATTATTGATAAGAAAATTAAAGTATATACTATTGATGCTGAAAAAATTTCGGTTATCAACAACATTAGAGGTAAAATAAGTATTATTATGGAAAATATAATATTTAAATTACTTAAATATCCTAATTATGAAGATATTTTAATTAAATCAGTTAAAGAAAGATTTAGAGAAAAAGGAAATGATATTGTTAATGCTAATTTAAATTCTTTAAAAGATAGTAATAAAGAATTAAAATTAGTTAAAATAAATGATAATAAAACCAAAAACAAAAATCATAACCAAGATGTCTTTAGTATTATAAGTGCTCGTCAAGGATATACTTTAAAAGTAAGTGATTTAATGCCTTATACGGATGGCCACTTTCCTGGAGGGACAAGTGCTTTAGAAAAAAGAAATTTAACGCCAAAAGTTGCAAATTGGGACAAAACTAATTGTATTCAATGTGGTATTTGCACAATGTTATGCCCTCACTCTGTAATAAGACAATTTTTATTAAACAAAGGAAATAAATATAGTGAAGAAGCGTTAAATGCTATTGAAAAAGATAAAGATTTTATTATCGCTGTAAGCCAGGCTGATTGTACCGGTTGCGGTATATGCGTAAAAGAATGCCCTAAGAAATGTTTTAGTTTTAGCAATTATGATGAAGAAAAACAAAAAATTGCCGATGATTTATTTAATAATCATAATAATCCGGATTATCCCCTTGATACAATTAGAGGCGTTGAGTTTAAAAAACCTTTATTTGAATTTAGTGGAGCTTGTGCCGGTTGTGGGGAAACCCCTTATTTAAAATTATTAACTCAAATCGTAGGCGAAAAACTAGTTATTGCTAATGCAACGGGTTGTTCTAGCATCTATGGAGCATCATTTCCTTCAACGCCTTATAAAGTATCATGGGCTAATAGTTTATTTGAAGATAATGCGGAATTTGGTTTAGGAATCTTAGAAACCTATAATAAATTGCAAAATAGAATAGAAAATATCTTAAAAAAAGCTAAAAATAAAGAAGCTACAAAATTTTATGAAAAATGGTCTTTAAATAAAAGTGATTATAAAAAGATCAAAGAATTAGAAGATGAAGCTAAAAAATATTTGCCTGCTGATTTAATTGAATATTTAACCCCTAAAAGTGTCTGGACAATTGGCGGAGATGGCTGGGCTTATGATATTGGTTTTGGTGGTATTGATCATGTTTTATCAAGTGGTAAAAACGTTAATATATTAGTATTAGATAGTGAAGTATATTCTAATACTGGTGGTCAATCTAGTAAAGCAAGTAAAATAGGTGCAGTAGCAGAATTTGCCAATATGGGTAAAAGAACTCATAAAAAAGATTTATTTAGAATCGCAATGACATATCCAAATATTTATGCTGCCGAAATAAATTTAGGTGCTAATATGATGCATAGTATCAAGGCATTTAAAGAAGCCGAAGAACATAATGGCCCATCAATTATTATTGCTTACTCACCCTGTGTTGAACATGGTATTAAAGGAGGGCTAATTAATAGTGTTCAAAAACAAAAATTAGGTGTCGAATCGGGATATAGTATCTTAATGAGATTTAAAGATAATCAATTATATCTTGATTCCAAAGAACCAAACTTTGATAAATATGCAGAATTTTTAAATAATGAAGTAAGATTCAATGCTTTAAATATAAAAAATCCTGAAATAGCCAAAGAGTTACTTACTTTAAATAAAGAAGCAGCTATAAAGCGATTCCAATATTATAAAAAAATAGCCAACAAATAAAAAATGAAGTCGCCCCCTGAGGTCGACTTCAAAGAATAAAAAGGGGTTGGCTAGTGTGATACTAGCACCAATTCGCCTTTAAGTGAATTGGTGCTTTATATACTATATTAAAAGGTAATTTTTGTCAACACTTTTTGTGCGATTTATTAAAATAATTAAAGGAGGCTTAAATGTTAGAAAAAATAAAAGGAATTGGAAGCAAAACAATTTTAGAATTAAACAAACTAAATATTAAAACAATAGAAGATTTATTAACTTATTATCCTTTTCGATATGACTATTTTAAGCCTTTAAATATAAGAGAAATTGCTTCTGATAAAGAAGTAGTAATTAATGGTTATATCCAGTCAATTCCTAAAGTAATGTATATTAAAAGAAATTTAAATAAGTTATCTTTTAATTTAAAAACGGATAATATAATTATAAATGTAGTAATTTTTAATCGAGCTTTTGTAAAAAATAATTTAAGTATTAATAAATTAGTAACTATTATTGGTAAATACAATCAATTAAAAAACACTTTTACAGCATCAGATATTAAATTATCCCCAATCTTAAATGAAAAAATAGAACCCGTTTATCATTTAACATCTAATATTAAAAGGCAAAATTTTAATAAAATAATTGATAATACTTTAAAAACAAATATAGATATTCCTAATTATATCCCAGATGATTTAATGAATAATTATAAATTTATTGATAAAAAATTAGCCTTAAAATATATTCATCAGCCATCATCACCCAATGAAATAAAACAAAGTAAACTAATGCTTACTTATGAAGAATTATTTATATATATGTTAAAACTAAACTTTTTAAAGCAAAAAAAACAAAAACAAAAACTAGAAAATATAAAATTTTATGATGAAAATAAATTACAAGAATTTATCAATAACTTACCATTTGAATTAACTGAAGATCAAAACCAAGTATTACAAGAAATAATTAATGACTTTAAATCTCAAAAAAGAATGAATCGATTAATACTAGGGGATGTTGGAAGTGGTAAAACGATTATGGCATTCATTTCTTTATATATAAACTATTTAGCTGGATATCAAGGAGTTATTATGGTACCTACTGAAATACTAGCATATCAACACTTTGAAAACTTCAAATTGTTATTTAAAAAATATAAAATTAATGTTGTTTTATTAACAAGTTCAACCAAAATAAAAGAAAGAAAAGAAATAATAAAAGAAATAAAAGAAAATAAAATTAACATTGTTATAAGTACTCATTCGATCCTTAATGAAGAAATAA
>CAZZNR010000083.1:0-3953 GCA_964655835.1 uncultured Muribaculaceae bacterium
TATTAACACCCAGCATATGGTATAGTAACATAAAAGATATACAAACAATCCTAAAGATGGAGGAATGGAAAGATCAAAGATTCCAGGGATTATTAACATCCAACATATGGTCAAGTAATCCAGATGATATAGAAAAAATCCTAAAGATGTCTAAACTTCAAGAAGAAGATTATGAACATTTATTAACACCTTCTATTTTTAATTTAACAGTTAAATATATTTTAAGTTCAATAGAATTATTAGAAGAATATGGAATAGGTAAATATGTGACTATTGCATGTTTAAGAAAAAGTACTAAAAACCTAAGAAATTTGATGGAATATATGACAGAGAAAAACATACCTTTAATTATTAAAAAAAAGGATGAGAGTGATGTTTTGAATCCAATATTAAATGCTAATAAGACACATCTTAAAAAAAAGTATGGAATAGATATTGATAATTTAAAAGAAAAAGGGGTATCAAAATAATGAATGAAATATTAGAAAAATATTCTGACTCAGTTTTAAAAAATTTAGATAAAGATAATATAAATAAAATACTTGAATTTATAATACAAAATGATTGTGACTATATTGACGAGTTATTTGAAGATTATTTAGATTTATTTACAATTGACTATGAATTATTTGTAAAAAAGTTTGAAAGATGCAATAAAAAATATAATAATCAATATTTGCAATTGGCATCAGAAAACATGAACTTATTAGAAGAAATGTTTAATGATTAATATATAAAGAGTTATATATAGAAAAAGTTTTTAACTTTGTTGGATACTTGTTGAAAATTTGAACTTTAAAGCCATAAAAATAGCATCTCCTTTCGAGATGTTATTTTATTATACTTATTTTTTATTCTTGTGAACTATTTGGGGTTCACTTCATTAAAGTCATTTTTGTTTTTTATTAATTTCATTATAACAATCAGCAAATATTTTTTTAAATTGATCAATTTCCTGTTCAGTAGTTAAATGCGATAAACTAATTCGAACTGAATTAAGAGCCTTATTATTATCTTTAGTTAAAGCTAAAACCGCATTAGATGGATTAGTATTATCAGAACAACATGCTGATTTAGTAGATAAATATATCCCTCTTTGATTTAATTTTTTTAATAAATCACTAGATTTAAAATTAATTATACTAAAATTCAAAATATGAGGCACCCCTGTTTGAAGACTATTAATAATAATATTTTCATATCCTTGAAAGAATTTTCTTAAAGATAAATTTAACTCTTTAACATAATCTAATCTTTTAGAAAATTCTTGATTAACTAAATAAACCGCTTTTTCTAATGCTGCTATTTGAGCAATAATTGGCGTGCCACTACGATAGATTGTCGTACTTTTTCCACCATTAATAATTGGAGTTAATTCGATATTTTGCTTTTTTATTAAAAGACCAAAACCATTTAAACCGTTAAATTTATGAGGAGCAATAGATATTAAATCAACATTTTCGAAATCGATTTTTACTCGGCCTATCGCTTGTGATGCATCAATATGGAAATTACAATTTGGATATTTTTTTAAAATTAAACCTATTTCTTCAATGGGTTGAATTAAACCTATTTCTCCATCAACAGCACATATACTAACTAATATAGTATCTTTTCTAATTAAAGTTTTCAAAATTTTTATATCAATTTTACCTTCTTTATCTAAAGGAACAATATCTACTTCAAAGCCATGTTCTTGCATAATATTAACCGGGGCAATAATCGAAGGATGTTCTAAAGGGGAAATAATTATATGTTTACCTTTATTTTGATGTTTCAAACATATTCCTTTAATAACTAAATTATTTGATTCAGTTGCTCCACTGGTATATATTAAATCTTCAGGCAAAACCCTGAAATGATTAGCAATTTTTTTAGACAATAAATCAATTCTTTTTTTAGTTTTCAACCCTAAATCATGAGATGAATTAGGATTAGCATAATATTCTAATGAATATTTATTAAAAACATTTAATACTTTTTTATCTACCGGACTATTTGCCGCATAATCTAAATAAACCATTCTTTCTCCTTCATTAAGGTATTAGTAATAATATCCCCATCAAAATCATAATAATTCCTGCAATTAAGTGAGAATACTTATTATAACGTGTTGATATTCCCGTTAAATTTAAGGTTATCATCGCAATAACAAAAATAGTGATATCATCAAGCATATACATTATAATATATAATAATATATAGCCAACTCTTGTAATTCCTTCAATATTATTAACCGCTAAGACTTCAGCGAAAACCATTGGAAAACCTAACGAGCATGCTAATTCAATTACATTAACTGATGCTGCCAGTACAATCATCCCGATAATTGCTAAGAAAAAAGATTTACTATTAATAATTTTTAAAATTCTAGTCTGCATCTTATTTCTTTTTTTGTCATCAATAATTTCACAACCAGTATTATTTTTTGTCTTAATATATTTATATAAATTATATCCACCAAGAAATATTGCTATTAAAGCAATTAATTGTTTTAATAAAATAGCCGTTGCTAAACTTAGTACAACACTAATTCCTAATAAGGCTATAAAATATACTAATCCTGATACAAGTAAGAAAGTCATACCTAAAATCCACATTTTTTTTCTGTTTGGGATATTAAATAACATTCCAATTAAAAATAATAAAACCCACATGGCGCAAGGATTAAAGCCATCAATAAACCCTAAAATAATTGCTACTAATGGTAATGATATTTCTTTTATATTAGTATCCCCTAATAATGGTATATCCATATTATTATCTGCTTTATCTTCTTCAAAATAATTAAGGATATCTTTACTTATTAAAGATTTTATACTTTCAGAAAATCCAACATAATATTTATCACCTATAATCGTAAAAGGCACCCCATTAGAAGTATCTTTTAGTTCTTTTTTTACTTGTTCAAGCCTTATTAAATTTTCTTTATTATTCCAGACTTCATATTTATAAATATTTACTTTTTCCCCATATATTTCTTCAAGTTCATTCAAAAATTGCTTTTCTTTTTGACAATGAGGACAACCTTCTTTAACAAAAACATAAACATTAATTTCGTTATCTTCAACTTTTTCTCCTACAATCTTATGGATAACATCTTCATAATCTTGATTAAGAGCATTAACATTTAAAGGTATCAATAAAAAGAAAGCTATTAATAATAATCTAAGCTTTTTCATAAGTAATTCTTTCTATTAATGAGCCTAATTCTTCATATGATATTTCTCCAATAATGCGATGGATTTCCTCATTTTGCTCATTAAAAAAAATAAACACTGGAAGTTTATTACCGATATTATATTTTTTTACTTCCATATTATCAAAATCATAATCTAAACTTTTTATAATTAAATTTGGAAAATCTTTAATAATTTTTTGCCATATTTTATTCATAACTAAACACCCTGGACACCACAAGGCATTAATCTTTATTACCTTCATTTTATATCATCCTTCACTTAATTAGTATATCTAAATATAAACTGAAATGCAAATATTTTTTAATTTATTTATTATTAAAATCCTCTAAAAAAGATACTCTTTTACCATTTTTATGACCCCCAATAATACAATTAAAATTGACATTTTCAAGAGCTTTAAAAATATTATGATCTATATTATTATTATTAACTTTTAAATCTTGAATCAATTTTTTAATTTCTTCTCTTTTACTATCAAGTTCACTAAAGTTACAGGCACAATTTATAAAGTCTAAGTTATTATAATTAGCCCAAGCAATAATATCAGCTTCTTTAACTAAATATAATGGTCTTATTAAATCAACTTTTTCAAAATTATCACTATGAATTTTTGGTAGCATAGTTTTAACTTCTCCAGCATAAAAGATTGATAATAAACTAGTTTCTATAACATCATTAAAATGATGACCTAAAGCGATTTTATTGCATCCTAATTCTAGATCGGAAGAGCACACGTCTGAACTCCAGTCA
>CAZZNR010000084.1:0-1890 GCA_964655835.1 uncultured Muribaculaceae bacterium
ATAGGGCTAACTACCCTATTTTTTTATTTCCACAATACTCTTAATACTATCCTCATCTAATATATCATTATCAATCGTAAGCAACTTATTACCCCTCCTACTTATAATACTCGAAGTAATAACCTTTCCACTTTTCAAAGTAATTAAATAACGATGCTTAAAAAGATACTTACTACTATCAAATATATCATCTAAATTAATACTACTCTCCTCACTAATACTCGTAACATCCTGATTATTATTAATATTTCCCTTAATTGGGTTCACAAAAACTTTTGGTAACTTAGAATTCATAAAAAATCCTCCTACTACATAATATGTTTTTTCATAAATTATGTTTCTTTTGCCATACTAATAATATGAAAAGAAAATATTTAATGTTAATACCAATTTTTATTCTATTATCTATAAGTATCTATTATCTTCCTGATACTTATCGTCTTAAACAACTACTATGGATAGCAGTAGGGCTTTTTATCCTTCTAATTTTTAAATTTATTAAACCCAGTTGGATAAAAAAAACTACCTGGTTATTTTATATAATATGTAATCTATTACTAATCTTTGTTTTATTCTACTCTAAATTTACCAATGGCTCTCGTGGTTGGATAGAATTTAAATACTTCTCCCTCCAACCATCTGAACTTACTAAAATATCTTTAATACTTATTTCTAACTACTTAGTATCGAAAAAGAAAAAACATCCCTTTATATATCTAATATTATTTTGATTTTCTTCATAAATATTTTTTATATAATCAGCTGTAATAGGTTTAAAATAAGCAGTTTTATTATGAAGTAACGCAAGTAAATCTGCCATATCAGAGGCTTTTTGATTATTAGGAATATTAACACTATCTAAATACTCATAGACATATTTATTGTCAACCTCATCTATAATTTCTGGGTAATTATTAAATTGTCTAGTATTTAAATAATTATATAAAGATTTAACATCTTTATTTTTTTCTTTTATAACACATTTACTATTTTCAGTACACAATATTTTACTCTTTCCAGTTATAGTTATTTTATTAGGTTTTAGGATTTCATTAATTTTCTTCATCAGGAATAATTAACTTCATATTTAAAATTAATTCATCAAAATTGTTATATTTTTTTAAATCATTTAAATTTGTATTATAAAGCGCGCAAATGCTTTCTAAAGTATCAGATGGAATTACGGTATGAACATGATAAGTTATAAAGCTTTCTTCGGAGTTAATGCTATTTATAATGGTATTTTTATCTGTTTCAGTTACTTTAGGTTCTTCTTTATCTGCATCTAATTCTTCTTCATCGTTTCTTTCTTCATTTGTTATCGGAGCTTTAGGAATTATCATGCTCTCGCTATTTATTTGGATTCTTTCTTCTTCAATAAAATTTTTATCATCATCATTTCGATCATTTTTTTCTAGAGCTGGCTTTTCTAGTTCCTTTTCATCTTCTGTTAAATCTATTATTTCAGCTTCATTATTTTGTAAAAATTCATTTAAATCAGTTTCTTCTTCAAATTCAATTAAACTTTGTTCTCCTCTTATTAGATATTCAATATGGACTTCTAATATATCTTCATTTAATTCATAAGAAAAATCATTTATGTCTACTTCAACACTATCTAAATTTACATTACTTCTTAATTCTGTACTAAAAGGTATTCTAAAACTAAAATCTTCTTTATTAATACTTACTTCATGTAAACGATATTCACCTGATAAAATAAATTCTCCTTCACAATTAGAACCAACAACATCATAGTTATGTTCAATAGATAAACTAGTTATTTCATAAATATTACTTTTAAACATTAACTCTTTATCTAAAATAAATGTTTCATTCATATAATCACCCTTTCTAAGAAATTATATGAATAAAACATTTATTTAAGAT
>CAZZNR010000084.1:1900-3944 GCA_964655835.1 uncultured Muribaculaceae bacterium
TGAAATATTAAACCAATTCTTTTACAAACCATATTAATTTCATTATATGATAAAATATTGTTTTTAATGCAAACTAAAACAAGTAATTTTATTTACTTGTCTTAGTCTTTTTAAATAAATCTTTATATAATTCATCAAAAGTACTTACAAATATTAATTTCATCTCTTTTAAAATAAAACTAGGAACATTATTAATGTCATCAACATTTAATTTAGGTAAATATATAGTTTTAATATTATTATTAAAAGCTGTTATTATTTTCTCTTTTATTGATTTTACTTTTAATATATTACCATATAAATCTAATTTACCAGTAAAAGCTACTTGAGAATCAATTTTAAAATTATTAGTTAAACTCAGTATTGATACGGCCACTCCTAATGAACCGCTAGCACCATTTAAATTTATATCTTGAATAAAATTAATATGAAGTGCTTTATCATTTAATATTTTATTATTAATATAGTTCATTGCTTTTAAATAATTTATTACTACAAATATATTATCTTTAGTAATATCGCCAACATTCCCAGTAATAGTAATTCCTGCTTCATTAGGAATTAATAAACTTTGAACATTAATTATTTTACCACCTAAAGGACTTACTCCCAATATATTTATATTACCAATATCATTATTAACAATTAAATTATCATAAATAATATTACCTAATATTTTTTTGATATAATCAGTATTTATTTTAGATATGGCAATATTATTAATAATAATATTTCTAATTAATTTATCTAAAAGACGTTCTAATTCTCTAACGCCACTTTCTAAAGTATAATGATTAATTATAAATAAAATTAATTCATCTTTAAATTTAATTTTTTTATAATCGTATTTTAAACAAATATTAGGAATTAAATAATTAAGAGCAATATCTTTTTTATCATATATCGTATAACTATCAATATGCATTATTTCTAAGCGATCTTTTAAAGGGGCCGGAATCATATTTTCATCATTAGCCGTTAAGATAAATAATACTTTAGATAAATCAAAAGGTTCTTCAATATAATTATCTATATAAGATTTATTTTGATTAACATCTAGAATATCAAGTAAAACACTAGCTGGATCACCCTTATAATCTTTAACCATTTTATCAACTTCATCAATTAAGATAACCGGATTATTAACATTAGTTTTTAATATACCAGATATTATTTTACCAGGAGATGCCCCTAAATACGTACGACGATGCCCAATTAATTCACTTGAATCATTTAAACCACCAACACTAATTTTAAAAAACTCTCTTTTTAAAGCTTTACTAATACTCATTGCTAAGGTTGTTTTACCTACACCTGGTGCTCCAACTAAACAAATTATCGGACTCATTAACTGAGGATTTTTAGCTTTTAAAGCAGCATATTCAATTACTCTTTCTTTTATATGCTCAACGCCATAATGGGTTTTATTTAATAGTTTATTAATTACTTCCCCATTTAGTTCTTCTTTTGTAGAAAGATTAAAAGGAAGACTTAATATGGTATCTAAGTAATTTCTAATAATCGATGCATCGGGACTATTTTCAGGGGTATAACTATATTTTTTTAATTCATGATCTAATTTCTTAATAGTTGATTCATTAATCGTTAAAGCTTTAATTTTTTCATTATATAATAGTATTTCACTTTCTTTCGTACTATTAATTCCTAATTCCCGATTTAATTTTTCAACTTTAGCTTTTAATAAATATTCTTTTTGTTCTTTTTCAAAATCGGTTCTAATATCTTGATCAAGCTTATTATTCAGTTTTATTAACTCTAATTCAATTGTTAAATCAGCAATTAAATTTCGAGCCCTTTCTCTTTCGCTAAATTCATTCATATATTTAAGTTTTTTATTTAAAGGCGAATTAATAAAAGGCACTACTAAATCAGTTAAATTATCTAAAGATTCATTTTCATTAATCTTAGATAAAATACTATTTGATGATTCGGGGTTTAACTTAATAAATTTTTTAGTTTGCTCAATTAACTTTCTTTTTAAAGCTATTTCTTCATTAGTTTCCCCTTTATCAATATATAATTT
>CAZZNR010000085.1:0-3757 GCA_964655835.1 uncultured Muribaculaceae bacterium
AACATATAAAAAAAAAGATATAAATAGTTCTTTTTCTCTTCAAAATATTATTTTTTATTGCAAAATCATTAAAATTGCAGTATGATTAACGAGCTCGGAAAGAAGTGAAAGTATGAAAAAAATAATTAATATTGCGGTAGTAGCTCATGTAGATGCTGGAAAGAGCACCTTGGTGGATGCCTTATTAAAACAAAATATACTTTTTAGAGAAAATAAAGAAATAGAAAATAGAGTTATGGATAATAATGCTCTTGAAAAAGAAAGAGGAATAACAATTTATTCAAAGAATTGTTCTATTTTTTATAAGGATTATAAAATTAATATTGTGGATACTCCTGGTCATGCTGATTTTTCTTCAGAAGTTGAAAGAGTTATAAGAACAGTAGATACTGTTATTTTATTAGTTGATTCAGCTGAAGGACCTATGCCTCAAACTAGATTTGTATTAAAAAACGCATTAGAACACAATTTAAAACCAATATTATTTATTAATAAAATTGATAAATCTGATGCAAGAGTTTTAGAAGTAGTTGATATGACATTTGATATGTTTTGTGAATTAAATGCGACTAATGATCAATTAGATTTTCCAATCATATATGGAGTAGCAAGAGATGGAATAGCTAAGTATAATTTAGAAGATGAATCTGATTCTATGGATCCGCTATTAGAAACCATTTTAAAGAAATGCCCTCCATTTAAAGGAAATATTAATGATAATTTACAAATGCAAATTTCAAATTTAGGATATGATGAATATATTGGTAGGTTAGCTATTGGTAGAATTACTAAAGGGAAAATAAAACTTAATGATACTGTTTGTGTGATACAAAATAATGGCAGAGAGTCTAATTTTAAAATAACTAAGTTATTTATAAATGAAGGAATTGATAAAATAGAAGTTAAAGAAGCATATTTTGGAGATATTGTTACTATAGCTGGATGTTTTTATATTTCCATAGGCGATACAATTTGTTCTTTAAATGTTAGAGATCCACTTCCACCAATTGAAATTGAAAAGCCCACTTTAAGTATGAACTTTGTTGTTAACAACAGTCCTTTTGCGGGTTTAAGCGGCAAATTTTTAACAAATAGACATATTAAAGAAAGACTAGAAAAAGAACTTGAAGTTAATGTGGGATTAGAAGTAGAAGAATTAGCAAATGCCGATGGTTTTAAAGTTAGTGGAAGAGGAGAATTACATTTATCTATTTTATTAGAAAATATGCGCCGAGAAGGTTATGAACTATGTGTAAGTAAACCAGAAGTATTAATAAAAGAAGAAAATGGAATAAAATATGAACCTTTTGAGACAGTTATAATTAATACTCCAAGTGATAAAGCAAGTATGATAATTAGTGATTTACAAACTCGTAAAGGAACATTATTAAAAATGGAAGAAAAAAATAATTTCACTTATTTAGAATTTGAAGCTCCAACCCGAGGTTTAATTGGTTATCGTAGTAACTTTATTACTAATACTAAAGGGGAAGGTATTATGGTTAGAAATTTTTCTAGTTATAAACCTCATGTAGGTCATTTACAAACCCGCAAAAATGGTGTTTTAGTTAGTATGGAAAACGGTAAATCTTTAGGCTACTCATTATTTAATTTACAAGAAAGAGGTACTTTAATAATAGGCCCTGGAAGAGAAGTATATATAGGTATGATAGTTGGTATTCATAATAGAGATAATGATTTGAATGTAAATCCATGTAAAAATAAAGCTATGACTAACACAAGAAGTTCGGGTGCTGATGAAGCTATAGCCCTTATACCTTATAAAAAATTTACTTTGGAAACTGCTCTTGAATTTATAGAAAATGATGAATATATAGAAGTTACTCCCGATGAAATTAGAATTAGAAAGAAAATTTTGGATCCAAAAGAGCGAAAAAAGTTATAAAAAATTTATAACTTTTTTCTATTATAAGGAAAGTGAGTTCATAGGAAAATGTCGAAAAAACCACGATTCAAAAGTCGTGGTTTTTAAATAAGCATGATAAAATTAACTTATTATATTTTTTAACTAATAAGCTGAAATCGCCATTTCTATGCCACATTTTTGACAATGTAGCATAGAAACTTTTCTTCTAATTCTTTACGTGAAAGTGAACAAGTTTTCTTATTATTTATCATAAATCCTCCAAAGTTAAGTAAGCTCTGTATTATAATAAAAATTTTTCCAATTATCAGCAAATATTTATTTAATTGTAAAAACCACTTTATGATGTTGGGCACTTTCTTTATGCAATTTAAAACTACCATCATCCTCAGTACATATAATCATAATTCTTTTTTATTGTAATTAATATGTCAAATTGATACTTGTTTATTTCATAATCTATTTATAAATTAGCTTTATGATATAATAATTAAAAGAGGTGAATGAAGTGCCGTTAAATTTTATTTATTTGCCTATCGGGTTAGTAATTTTAGGTTTAGTTGGGTATCAATTAGCGCTTGTATTTAAAAACCTAAAAAAAGGAGGCAGTTCGTCAAAAAAAGCAAAGATAAGTTTATATGCTTTTTTAGTATCTTTATTATTTATTGTTTATTACATTTTTGTGGTTGGAACATATTATGTATTAAACTCAAGTGAATCTCATGAAACTGTATATTTTGAAGGAAGCAAAATCATTTATTATTTAATGACAGTTCCTGCATTTGTACTATACATTATTTATATGTTTACGAACTTTAAAAAAATAAAATATTTATGTACAATTACTTACCCACTAATTATTATTAATATATATGTTGCTATAATGACAATAATGGCAGCGGAACAGTTTTCGGGTTGGTTTATATTATTAACTATATTAATTCCTTTAATTTTAGGTGTTATAGCATTTAGTATTGGGTTGATAAAAGATATTTTTTATTTAAAAAATAAAAAAATGAATTAGTGCATGAAAATTTAGAAAATTATAAAGAAGTATAATTTTGCAATATAATTTATAAATAATAAATTATATTGGTGAGAAATCGTATCAATTCAGCACCCTTTCTTTATACAATTTAAAAATATCATCATCCTCAGTACATATAATCATAATTCTATTCTACCACAAAAAACCACCCGAAGGGTGGGAGGATGAAATTTATTTCATCTCTTTTTTATTTATAAAAATTTGAATTTTCTATAAAAAAAATATATAATATTCTTAGAAAGAAGAGGTATATTATGGAATTAAAAGGAAGTAAAACCGAAACAAATTTAATGACTGCTTTTGGAGGAGAAAGTGAGGCTCGTAATAAATATGATTATTATGCATCTCAAGCTAAAAAAGATGGCTATGAACAAATAGCCGCAATTTTTGATGAAACCGCTAATAATGAAAGAGAACATGCCAAATTATGGTTTAAAGAATTACATGGCGGAAAGGTGCCATCAACTATTGAAAATTTAATTGATGCTGCTAATGGAGAAAATTATGAATGGTCAGAGATGTATAAAGATTTTGCTATTGAAGCTCGTAATGAAGGCTTTGATCGTATAGCTGATCTATTCGAAGGAGTAGCTAATATTGAAAAACATCATGAAGAAAGGTATTTAAAATTACTAGGTAATATTAATGACAATTTAGTATTTTCTAGAGGAGAAGAAGTAATATGGATTTGTCGTAATTGTGGACATATTTATTCAGGTAAAGAAGCTATAGAAATATGCCCAGTGTGTGCTCATCCTCAATCATTTATGCAATTAAAAGTAGAAGATTATTAAAAAAAGAAGTTATTAAAACTTCTTTTTATT
>CAZZNR010000086.1:0-3701 GCA_964655835.1 uncultured Muribaculaceae bacterium
CATAAATTAAATTATTTAGAAAAGCTTTTAGAATAGATAATTTTCTTTCCAAAATTTTAGATGTGCCAAGTAATACTATAGTTCCATTAAGTAATGTTGGGATTGCAGATGCCAACATAGCATTAATAACATTAGGCATTATTTCTTTTGTATTAACACCAGCTAATGTATTGATAACACCGCCAAGTACTGCTCCTACTATTACCCCTGGAATCAATTGCTTAATTATATCATTTTTTTTAATAAATTCACTCCTTTTTATAAACTTTTAAATACAGGTTCACCAGTATATTCGACTGGTTTTTCTACCCCACTTAATACTCTTATTGCCCCTTGAGACAATGCTTCTAATTCAAACTCTCCATTCATAACAACAACTTTTGATAATTTACCAATATATTTTTTTAAATGAGTAACTAAATATTCATCATTAGATAAACCACCAGTTAATAAAATAGCACTGCAATTACATTTTAAAGCAACATACATTGCTCCAATTTGCTTAGCAATTTGATAAATCATAGCATCATAAACTGCTTTAGCTCGCTTATTACCATTTTTAATCTCTTTGACAACTTCCCTAGCATCATTAGTATTCAACCAAGCTAATAATCCACCTGTTTTATTAATTAAACCATTAAGTTCTTTTTCGGTATATTTACCACTAAAACATAATTTAATTAAAGGTTTAGCAGGTACAAAACCACTTCTAGTAGGTGTCATCGGCCCATCACCATTAACATTATCATTAGAATCAATCATTCTTCCATGATTATGGGCAGCAATAGAAATACCACCACCTAAATGACAAACAATAAGATTCAAATCAGAATACTTAACTCCAATTTTATTAGCATAACGATTAGCAACTTCTTTTTGATTTAATGCATGTATTCTACTCTCTCTATAAATTTCTGGAATTCCTGTTAATCTAGCGACCAAATTATATTCATCAACATCTGGAGGATTAACAACAAAAGAAGGTTTGTTATACTTCTTCCCAAATTCATATGATATAGTTGCACCTAATGTAGCAGGATGTTTAATAGTAAAACACACATTAGCATGTTCATATAGTTTTTCATTAATTCTATAAGTTCCACCTGGACAATTGACAAGTCCTCCTCCTCTTCCAGAGAAAGCATCAATAGTTTCTAATTGAATATTATTATCTTTAAGTACTTTAGTGATTACATTCAATCTAAATTCTTTTTGATCAGATATTTCTTTAAAAGGAGCTAATTCCTCTAAAGAATGATCAATTGTAGTTTTAAAAACACATTTATCATCATCAAAAACACCTATTTTAGTACTAGTAGAACCAGGATTGATTGTTAAAATTTTATAATGTTTATTTTCCATGTTTCAAATCCCCTGCTCTAACTACTGAGAAAACAATATTACCTACAAGTTCATCAATAGGTGCTCCTCTTGAACAATCACTAGCAATTAACCTAAAACCTTGTAAAAGAGGTCCATAAGCACTAGAATTTCCAAATTGTTGGATTAATTTAACACCAATATTACCAGCATTTAAATCTGGGAATATAATAATATTTGCTCTTCCAGCTACATTACTTTCAACTTTAACTTTTTTCTTAGCAACTTCTGGAACAATAGCCGAATCTAATTGAAATTCACCTTCAATAAATAAATCAGGTCTTTTTTCATTAGCTATTTTAACAGCATTTTTAACTTTTTCATTTAATTCTGAAGAAGCCCCACCAAGTGTAGTATAAGAAAGTAAAGCACAACGAGGTACCCAATCAGTAATAGCTTTGATTGTATCACAAGCATTTATCGCAATACTTGCAAGTTCTGAAGCATTAGGATTTTGACAAACTGCAGAATCTCCAAATGCCAATAAATGACCACCATCACTAAAAGTATAATTAGGTAAATTAGCAATACCGATACTAGATACTACATCCAAATTGTCTTGTAAACCAATAATAGTTTGAGCAGCATATATAATATCTCCAGTAGTAGATTTAATTCCTGCAAAAGTAACATCAACATCTCCTACAGCTTCAACCATTAATGCCAAATTTAAAGGTTCATTCATTCTTCGTTTTAAAGATTTCTCACCATAAATAATATGCGGAAGATTTAAATATCTTTTCAGTACATCTTCTTTATATGATTCATCATTAACATCAATAAACTCATATTTAGAATAATTTATCGATGCTTTTTCAAGAAAATCGATTAATTCTTTTTTATCTCCTACTAATACTGGATAACAATATCCTTCTTTAAAAGCAATATCTATAGCTTGAATCATTTTTTCGTCATCAGCCTCAGGAAAAGCTACCCTCATAGGGGCAGCCTTAGCTTTGGCTTTAACGTTTTCCATTAAATCCATAACTTTATCTCCTTATCTATAAATATAATCTCCATCTTCATATCTTGGAGGTATTTCAGGGACTAATAAGTATGAATCATATTTTCCACCGGTATGAATAACATGTTTTCCTTTATTATCTGGGAACCAAACAAGTGGTTCAAACCATTCAT
This sequence comes from uncultured Muribaculaceae bacterium, assembly GCA_964655835.1. Classification (GTDB taxonomy): domain Bacteria; phylum Bacillota_I; class Bacilli_A; order RF39; family UBA660; genus DUUS01. Next base: position 2,518 of record CAZZNR010000086.1, read on the forward strand.
CACGAATATATCTTCCAGCAATTTGGATTTGCAGTTTTTGACCTTTATGCCAAATTCTTGATAATGGCCAAATCTCAATATCAACTGGAACAATTTCTCCTTTTTTCAATTTTTCATATCTATCAAATGTATAAACTGGTTTAAACTCAGTAGATTCAACTTCATCTAAATGTCTCATAGAAACACGAAGTTTACCCCAAGCACCAGGATGACGTTCAGAACCAAATATTGTAACTGGTAAGAATTCACCTTTAGTAGATAATTTCCTAATAGTTATAAATAAATCCATATCATCATGTCCTCTAGCTTCTACCCAAAGTCTTAATTTTAAATAACCAGTTATTTCAGTATCTTTTCTAAATGTATAATCAAATGTAGTTAATCCATTAGCTCCATCATATGAAACTTCTGCTTCTTTTTTAACTGGAGCATCTCCTGCTTTTCCATTTGCAGCATTCAAATATAATTTTTTATATTGAGTTCTAGCAAGAGGCCACTCATTTTCAGGACGATTTGTTTGATAAGGATATTCAAGAGCATCCATAACTTCCATACGAATTTTTGGTGTTAATTCCCAACCATTATAAATATTTTTTAAATATCTATCAAAAAATCTCTTTAAATCTTCTATCATATCTGGATTATATGTATCAGGCCATTCAAATTTTTGATGACATCTCATCCATTTTTTCTTTGTTTTAACTTTTGTAAATCCTTCCCAAGCACCTCTTAAATGGAAATGATTCCAATTACAAGTTGCATAAACAGGGATATTAATTTTCTCAAAATGAGGAATTTTATCTTGCCAATAAGGATTTGTTACAAAAGGACATTTTTTAGCCATAGCAATAGTATTATCTAAATAACCAATACCTTGAGCAGCAATAACGATAGATCCACCAAAAAATCCAGGTATACCACCTTCAACAATACTTTCACGATATTGGTCACCTGTTGCTTCCCATGGTGCTATGCAAGCTAAATGTGGTGGTTGTTCAGCAGCAATTCGCCATTGACACATTGCAACACCAGAATTACCAAACATCCCAACTTTTCCATCACACCATTTTTGGGTAGCTGCCCATTCAATAAAGTCATATCCATCTCTTCCTTCTTGAGTAGAGAATTGAATTTGATCTCCTTCAGAATTTCCAATACCTCTAGGATCTACATTGGCAACAGCA
>CAZZNR010000087.1:0-3689 GCA_964655835.1 uncultured Muribaculaceae bacterium
CTAGCTTCATGACGATGAACTTGGCCTAACTCACCTATCCTTAAAGGAAAATCTTTATAAGAATATAAACCTCTTTTATAGACTAGTATTCCTCCAGGACAGTTCATTGGTTTAATAGCATAAGTTTTATTATCTACTTCACTAATATACATATTTTCACGATAGTTATTCCAATGACCTGATATTTCCCATAAATCTTTATTAAGCATTATAGGAGTTTTAATAAATTCATAATTTTCTTTAGTATGTTCTTGATACCAAAATTGTTCTAATTGGTTTCTTATAATCATCCCATTTTTTAAAAATATCGGTGATCCCGGACTATATTCACTAACCATAAAGATATCTAATTCTTTACCTAATATTTTATGATCCCTTTTTTTAGTTTCTTCTAAAAAGTTTAAATAACTATTTAATTCTTCTTCAGTTTCAAAGCATATACCATATATTCTTTGTAACATTTTATTTTTAGAATCACCTTTAAAGTATGCTCCCGATACTTTTAATAATTTATAATGTTTAATTTCTTTTACTGAATCTAGATGGGGCCCACGACATAAATCAATAAACTCATCTTGAGCATAAGCCGTAATAATTTCTTTATCAGGTAAATTACTAATTAAATCAACTTTATATTCATCATTTTTAAATAAATCATAAGCTTCTTCTTTTGATAATTCCCTTCGTATAATTCTTTTACCATCTTTAGCTATTTTTTTCATTTCTTTTTCAATAACTAATAAATCTTCTTCTTTTATAACATTGTCTCCTAAGTCAATGTCATAGTAAAAACCTTCCTCAATAACTGGACCAACCCAAAACTTAGCTTCAGGATATAATCTTTTAATGGCATGAGCAAGTAAATGAGCACAGCTATGATTTAAAATACTTAACTTTTTATTTTCTTTAATATTTATCATAAATATCTTCCCTTCTTTTTATTATATAAAAAAGAATAGCCCTAGGAGTGCTTTAAAAGCACGGTACCATCCTTTATTTTACTCTTAACAAATAACGGTGTTTTACCGGAATATATTATATTCTCTAAAAGGTAGTAATCATTAATTATTTATATTAGTTTTACACCATTTAACTAACTCTCTATAATAAATATATTAATAGCCATGTCCTTTGTACTTGATTTAAAAATATATTATCATAAATTACTTACAAATGCAATTCTAGTCATTAATCAATAGTTTAAATTATTAAATAAATATGATATTATATAATAGTATAGAGGGTAGTTCATGGATAAATTAATATTTAAAATAAGCAAAAATCTTTTATCTGTAGCAATCTTAAAAAAAGATACTCCTAAAGAAGATTTAAATAATACTAATATAATTGATACTAAAGAAATCGTTTTTAGTAAAGATTATATATTAGGGAATTTAGATTTAGTATCTTCTTTTTTGAGTGTTATCCTTATTAAAAATCAAGTAAAAAAAGTAAGTATTAAAGATTATGATATTATTCTATTAACTATTAAATTAATTAATAATATTGCTAATATTGAAGAATTAGTAATAAAAGCTAATAAAGTAATTAATTATAAAATATTTTTAAGTTTATTAGAAAATAAAACCCTTAAAAAAATTGAAGTTTATGATATTCCTACATACTTATTAGAAAGACTTGATACTAACAAAGATTTAGAAATTAATATTAGAAGTGAAATATTTTTCTTTAATAACTTTATGAGTATTAATGATTTAACGACTTATAGTAAGATTTATTATAAGAAACATATTGATATTAAAGACATTTTTAAAAATGAAGATTATCAAGATTTTGAGACTTTTATTAATATAAATAATCATTTAAAAACCATAAATATTGTAAATTTTAATTATATTGATTTAGTGTTTATTATTAAAACCTTAATGGAAAATAATAAGCATGATATAAAAATATCTTTTGAAGAAAAAAATAATGACCTAAAATTAATATATAATGCCATTATCAAATTAAAAAATGAATATGAAAAAAAATTAAAAGAACTTAGTATTACTTTTAAAATTAATTATAGCTTAGAATTTAAAAAAAATAATATGTTTAAACAAATAAATATCAGTGTTTTAAAAATAAGTTTAATTTCAATTATTATTTTAATATTATTATTAATGGGATTAAATTATTATAAAAATTATATTCAAGAAAGAGACATTAAAAACATTGAAAAAGAAATAAAACAAATAATTCATAAAATTGATTATGAATATAATATTGACAATCAAGATACGGAATTTGAAATAATTGAACCCGACGATGTTGTGCCAACCACAACTCCAAAAAATACTTATGTTAGTTCATATTATAAAAACTATGATAAAGTATTTGAAACTTTGTTAAAAATTAATAGCGATACTAAAGGATGGTTAACTGTCAATAATACAAGAATTGACTACCCTGTTGTCCAGTCTTCAGATAATGATTATTACTTAAAAAGAGATTATAACCAATATAAAAATTCAATGGGATGGATATTTATGGATTATAGAAATAACATTAATATCCTAAATCAAAATACCATTATTTATGGTCATAATATTAATGGGGGAATTATGTTTGGAACATTAAGATATACTTTAAATAGTTCCTGGTATAAAAATGAAACAAATCAAGTAATTACTTTTAATACTTTAAATAAAGCAATGAAATGGCAAATTATATCAATATATAAAATCCCTAATACAACGGATTATATTCAAACTACATTTTATAATAAAGATAAATATCAAGAATTTTTAGATTTAATAGTTGGTCGTAGTATTTATAATTTTAATAAAGAAGTTACGATTAACGATAAAATTTTAACTTTATCAACTTGTCATAATAGGGGTAATGAACGGGTTGTTGTCCATGCTAAATTAATTAATGAATAAAAAAAAAGTATAAAATACCTTTTTTTTAATGTTTAATCAGTTGCTTTTTTTATTAATTCTAAAATTTTCTTCATTTGCTTATATTCATCTAAAGTAAAGAGTTTTTCTGTTTTATTAATTTGATTAATATATTCTTCTTCCTTGCGTCTTGGTAATTGTAATTCTTCATAACTAATAGGTTTAACCGGTTCTTCATAAAATGTTTGAGGGTCTAAAGTAACTAATTCCTTATCACTTTTTATAGATAATTTTTTTATTATCTTATAAAGCATTAAACCAATCATCCAAATTATAAATATAGTAATACTTAACTCTAATAATATCATTAAAATACTATTACTATATATACTTACTTTACTTGCTAAATCAATATTATTATTATTTATCTGATCAATAATCAAAAAGAATAAAAAAGTATTAACAATTAAAACCAAAATGTTTACTCTTTTAATTATCAAGTTTATTTTTTTACTAGTAATACTTATTATTAAAATAATTAAACTAATAATTAACATTAATATATATTGAAGCATAGTGGGAAAATATATAATAGATACTATATTTTTAGCTATTACATCAAATATACTAAATAAAGAACCTAAATATGAATTCATAAATAGTATTATAATTATTAAAGAAACCACCGCATAAATAATTTTCGTTTTTTTATCTGTTTTAGAGATAAACATAATATCAATTATCATTAATAAAATTCCAAATAAAAGAATCAAAAAAAGAGGTGAATCAGTAATAAGATTAAATAAAGTTTTAATCTTTTCTAATAGAGTATACTCTACCATA
>CAZZNR010000088.1:0-3667 GCA_964655835.1 uncultured Muribaculaceae bacterium
AATAAAAAACAATCAAATGATTGTTTTTATTTTAAGATTAAATAACTAATAATAAAGATAAAAATATTACTTAATAAATTAACCATATTATTATCCATAAAAGAGTAACCTTTAATTAACTTAGTTTTTTTATTACAATGGGTTTTATCATCTGTTTTTTGATGGCATTTTATGCATTGGAATTTAGCTTCATATAAAGTTCCAACGATACTATCAAAGAAGGAACCTGAAAAGCCCATTATTGAAATTAAAACAAAATTTAAAAGGTTAAATTGAGAAATTAAATAGATTGCTCCAATTATCATTCCGCCTAATAAAGAAATAAATAAACCAAGTAATGAAACTCCGCCTGATTCACCAATTTTAAGTTTTTTAAAGGTAAATATATTAATAGGCTTAGCTTTTGATAAAGTGCCAATACTGCTTGCTAAAGTATCAGATAAACTTCCTGCTATTACACAAAAATACATAATATAAAAAATATTATTATTGGTAAAATAGAATAACACTATACACAATGTGGCAGTTAAAACATTACTAATAATTTGTAAAATATTCCTGGTTTTATCAGCTTTATTTTTCTTAACTTTATCAGAAAGAACCGTTAATATAAATACTACCGCAAGAGCTAAAAATGCATAATAACCACCTAAATAACATATAATTATTCCCATAAACCATGCTAATATAATCCCACTTAAAGAAATTTTATTTTTATATAAAGCAAATAAAGCTAAAATTGATGGTAATAAAACACTTAAATACATACTATAATTCTCCTAATAATATTAAAATACCAAATAATCCTAAAGGTAAACTTAAATTATCTAAACCCTTAATGCCAATTAATTCTAAAATGGCAGCACTTGTTCCTATTAATAAGATCTTAATCATACTAAAGTCTAAAGCGAAATAAGAATTAAAGCCTATTGTAATAATGATTGAAATAATCATTACTGCTAAAGTACCAAAAATGGTTTTATTATTAATTAATACCTTACTTTTTAATTTACTAGCAATTATAGGAGCTATTCCATCTCCTAAAGCCATACAAAATAATGCTATACCATAATATGGATAATAGTCATTATGAAGATAGGTTAACAAGGCCATAATAAAGATACTGATAGGATAATATATGGTACCTAAAGATTCTTTTTCTTCCATCCCTTTAAAGATGTTTTTTTGATAAGATACATAATTAATTAAGATAAATGTTAATGGAGGAATCATTATATGAAAAGAATCTTTAAAATAATAAAACATTATTACCCAAACAAAAGATACAAATATATGAACAAATTTTCTAGTATAGGTTTGGCTAATTTTATAATGTTGATTTAATCGATATGATATATATATTACTAAAAATAAATATAAATAAGTTAAGATATATCCTTTTATTATCATATTAACCTATATAGTTGGAAATGAGCTAATTCCTAAAGGTATATTAATAATATAAAAAGCAATTAAGACGACAACCCATAATAAAGCGGTATATAAAGAATAAGGAATAATATACTTAATATTACTTATAACTGAATCTGTTTCACCTTGACTATATAATTCCATAAAAGCAATATAGATAACAAAATAAGCCATTAATGGGGTTAATCCATAGGTAATACATTCTCCTGCTCGAAATGCGATTGAAGCAAATTCAGGGCTCATACCTGAATTCATAAAGACTGGAACTAATACCCCACTTAATATTACCCATTTATTAGGCGAGCCAGGAATCAAAAGAGTACTTATGGCACTGATAACTAATATTAATAGAATTAAGGGGATTCCCGAAAAGCTAGAACTTGCTATTAAATTCGCAAAAGTAGCCACTAAAACGGGACCGATATTTGTTTTCTTAAAAATAAATATAAACATCGAAGCTACAAATATTAATACTAATACTTTCCCTACGCCATCAAGCGAGTGACTTAAACTAGTGCATAATTCGCGATGATTCTTAATAGTTTTATTAACAATCCCATAACTAATTCCTAAAATTATAAATAACAGAGTTACTACAAAGACAAAACCTTGATTAAAGAAAGAATTATACCCAAATAATTTATCAATATATAAAGTTTGAGAATAATCAAGTAGATTACCACCAAAAGGAATATTTGGAATTATATTATAAACAAATATTAAAGTATATAAAATTCCACAAATACATGAAATTATTAAGCCTCTTTTTTCTCTTTTAGTTAAATAATCTTCTTTCTCATCTTCAAATTGATAAGTTCCCACATCAGAAACAGTTACTTTTTCTGTTATTGAAGTAATAATTAAAGCCAAAGCTATAGTTACAACCGACATAATCAACATATTACTAGTGGTATTTATTATATAATCAGAAGTAATCATATTTGCTGCCATGGTTGTATATCCTAATAATGTCGAATCGATTGAATTCATAAAGATATTTATCCCTACGCCACATGAAAGTGAAGCAAAAGCACATATTATCCCCGCACGAGGATTTCTTTTACCATATTTAAATAATAAAGCAGCTAAGGGAATTAAGATAATAAAACTTATATCGCCCATAATTGATGCAATTATACAAATTAATGCCAAAGAAAAAGTTACCGTTTTTTTACTTATCTTTTTAGTTAAAATATAGAAAAATGAATCTAAAAAGCCACTCTTATCCATAATTCCAATTCCAATTAAGGTTATTAAAAACATTGATAATGGCATAAAAGAAGAAAAACTAGAAACAGCATTGCTAAAAATATATTTGATTCCACTTAAATTAAATAAAGAATCGACGGAAACTAACACACTTTCATAACTACCGCTAGCGGTAATTTTATTATAGGTAGTACTGACATTAAAAAAGTTTAATATTCCACTAAGAACAATAGTGATTAATATCATTACGAAAAAACTCATTACCGGGTGTAATATTATATGGTCTCTAACCCTTCTAATTCTTTTCATTGTTCCACCTTCTTAAGTTTCTTTTCAAATTCTAATCTATCCATCATAATTTCACGATTACAATTAATACATTTGATTTTTATATCTGCCCCAATTCTGGTAATAATCCATTTATTAGTTTGGCAAGCATGATTTTTTTTCATAATTACTATACTATTTAAATCATAATTGTTTTTCATAAGACCTCAATCTTTTAATTCAATATTATTTTTTTTATAGTATTCGATAATTTTTTGATTTATATCTCTTCGTAATTCTTTTTCTTTACCTTGATTACATTTTATTTTAAATAAATAATTTATAGTAGTTGAGTTAATTTTTTCGATACCTAAAAATTCACTTTCTTTTTCTTCAACAAAATTATACTTTGTAACTTCTTTAATAATACTATTTATAGTTTTAGTTACTAATTTCTGATCAGCTTCGATTGAAGTAGGTATTTCAATATATAAAATAGTCTTTTTTTGGCTTAAGTTAGTAACCATACTAATATTACGATTAGCAATAGTTAAAACTTCTCCAATATCCGATTTTATTTTAGTTGTCTTTAAGCCAAAAGCAATAACAGTTCCTTGGAACCCATTACAAATAATATCATCTCCGACAACAAAATAATCGTCCATTATAATATTAATACCATTAATAATATCTTTTAAGGCTTCTTGAAAAGCTAGCCCAATGACTACCCCAACAATTCCTAAACCAGCAATAATTGATG
>CAZZNR010000089.1:0-3610 GCA_964655835.1 uncultured Muribaculaceae bacterium
GTATTAAAAGCACCAGTGATGAGCATTCTTGATGCTGCAAAAATCCCAGCATTTGTGATTCCTGAAGCATTAGAAGCAGGTGCACATGGTGCAGAGTATGTTGCAATTGGCGTGGCTTTGGCTGGTTTAGCTGTAGGCGTGGTGTTATTTGCCTTTGCTTACAACGCTGTAAAAGGTTTCGCGCAAACTTCATTGGGTGCGGGTCTTGCCAATATTTGCCGTAATGCACTTGGTTTCGATGCGTTGTATGACATCGTATTTGTAAAACCATACTTGCTGATTGCCAAACTATTAGGTCGTGATCCAGTGGATGGTATGTGGTTAGTACTGCCTGCACTGGTGAAAGGTGGTCATAGCTTCACAAGTTCACGTCAAACTGGTTCATTACGTGAGTACGCATCGAGTATGGCACTTGGTGTGGTGGTCTTACTAATGATCTTGATCGTGATTCAGGTCGTGGGGAAATAAGATGGATACTCCAAACAATTTAATTCTACCCGCGCTGATCCTTGTTCCGTTCATTGCAGGTTTTATTTGCTGGTTGGTCGATAAACTCGACGATAAATTACCGCGTTACATTGCTTTAGTGGGCATGCTTGTTACTTTGGGCTTAACTGTCGCATTGTGGCAAGGTGCTAGCTATAACTATGAATTAGGCGCTCAAGTTCCAACTTGGTCGGCTGAATTTATGCTGCCTTGGATTCAAACCCTAGGCATCAACATTCACTTAGCGGTGGATGGCTTATCTTTACTCATGGTGGGTTTAACTGCATTACTGGGTATTTTAGCGGTAGGCTGTTCATTTGGTGAGATTCAAAAGAACGTCGGTTTCTTCCACCTTAACCTTTTATGGTCTTTGGGTGGGGTAATTGGCGTATTCCTTGCGATTGACTTGTTCCTGTTCTTCTTCTTCTGGGAGATGATGCTTGTACCAATCTACTTCCTGATTGCGTTATGGGGTCATAAAGGTTCAAATGGTCGTTCACGTGTTTACGCTGCAACCAAATTCTTTATCTACACGCAAGTTGCTGGTTTAATCATGTTGATTGGTATCTTAGGTCTAGTGATCTATGGATACATGATGTCAGGTACTATTTCATTCAACTACAACTATTTATTGGCTGTAGCGAATACACTTGACGCACAATTACCAGCAGTCGCTTATGCCTTCATGATCTGTTTATTCATCGGTTTTGCGGTAAAACTTCCAGTTTTCCCATTACACGGCTGGTTACCAGATGCGCATGCACAAGCACCTACAGCAGGTTCGGTTGACCTTGCAGGTATCTTAATTAAGACCGCTGCATATGGTTTACTACGTTTTGTGATTCCATTCTTCCCAGCGGCTTCTGCACAGTTTGCAGACATCGCGATCATTTTCGGTTTAATCGGTATCTTCTACGGTGCTTGGTGTGCTTTCCAGCAAACCGATATGAAACGTTTACTTGCGTATACGTCAATTTCACACATGGGCTTTGTTTTACTTGCGATTTACGCAGGTAACATCTTAACCTTCCAAGGTTTGATGATCATGATGTTGGCACATGGCTTGTCATCTGCTGCATTGTTCATTATGTGTGGTCAAGTGTACGAGCGTGTTCATACACGTGATATGCGTTTGATGGGTGGTATGCGTGGTCAGTTCCCATATCTTGCATTCTTCCTCATGTTCTTCGTGGCGGCGCTTGTAGGTATTCCGGGTCTAGGTAACTTCATTGGTGAGTTCCTGATCTTGATGGGTTCTTATGCAAAATTCCCAGTGTTTACTATTCTTGCAGCAGTAAGCTTAGTATTTGCAGGTCTTTATGGCTTGATTCTGATCCACAAAGCGTTGTTTGGTACGCCAAACGAAGAACAACAGCAGCACTACAACAACCCATTGAAAGACTTAAATGCACGTGAAGTAGTGATCTTGTTAATCTGTGCTTTCGGTCTGTTATGGCTTGGTTTGTACCCACAAAGCTTCCTTGATATTTCAAATTCAAGCATGGCGTGGTTAGCGAACAGCTACATTCCTGTACAAGAAGTAGTTGACGTTGCGAGTCAAGCAACTGTTCAACTCGAAAATGTGGAGATGCAATAAGTCATGAACTTCACAATGTCATTTTCTGAGCTTATGCCTTTAGCTCCTGTGATGATCGTTGCTTTAACAACGATCGTCGTGATGATTCTTACTGCGATTAAGCGTAACCATAACTTAATTGCAACAGCATCAGTGGTGGGCTTAAACCTTGCAGCAGCATATGTACTATTCACAATGTTCGGTGGTGCTTTTAAACCTGCGAACGTGATGGGTATGTTCATGGTGGATGCGTTCACCTTGCTGTACCAAGTAATTATTCTAATTGCTGCTTTGGCGTGCTGTACTCTGTCGCATGCCTATATTGAAAGCTATAAAGATAACCGTGAAGAACTGTATATCTTAATGTTGTCATCAGTGACTGGTGCAATGTTAATGGTGGCAAGCTCTCACTATGCATCGTTCTTCATTAGCCTTGAGTTGATGTCGATTCCTGTATATGGCTTATTGGCCTATACACACCAACGTTCTAAGTCTTTAGAAGCGGGGGTGAAGTACTTGGTGCTTTCAGCAACAGCTTCGGCAATGTTGTTGATGGGTATGGCTTATATTTACGCGTACACAGGTTCAATGTCGTTCTATGACAATGTTCAAGCGTTAATGCAAAACATCCAACAGCCAATGGTACTTTTAGGTTTAGGCCTGATTGTTTTTGCTGTGGCATTCAAACTGTCTTTAGCGCCATTCCACAAATGGACACCAGACGTTTATGCAGGTGCACCAACACCGATCGCAACTTTCCTTGCTACAGCTGCAAAAGTAGCAACGATTGGTCTGTTTGTACGTTACATCCTTACTTCAGGTGCGATCCTTGTTGACTCAATCGTGACGATCTTAACCGTGATTGCGGTGTTATCGATCTTGGTGGGTAACTTCCTTGCAGTGAAACAAGTGAACTTGAAACGTATCTTGGCATACTCTTCAATTGCGCACTTTGGTTACTTGTTGATTGGTTTAATCAGCATGACTTATGCAAGCCTTGGTAACGTATCGGTCTATGTGATCACTTATGTGTTAACTACGATTGGTGCGTTCGGTGCGGTTGCATTGATGTCTAGCCCATACAACAACGTAGACGAAGCAGAAAGTTTAGCGGACTACCGCGGTCTATTCTGGCGTCGTCCAGTGTTGACTGCCGTATTAACCGTGATGATGCTATCGCTTGCGGGTATTCCATTGACAGCGGGCTTCATTGGTAAGTTCCTTGTGGTCATGGCTGCGGTAACGACTCAACATTGGTTCCTTGCTGCGATGATCATCGTTGGTTCTGGTATTGGTCTGTACTACTACCTCCGTGTGATGGTTGTTATGTACATGACACCACCAGATGCACCTCGTGTAGACGCTGTGGATCATTGGGGTCAAAAAGTGGGTGGTATTATGGTGCTTTTAGCTGCGGCAGCAGTGCTTGTGATTGGTATCTATCCAGATCCAATTATCAAGTTAGCGCTCCAGTCAGAGATTCTCTCTCCAATTCACTTTATGCTTTCTCAACAGCACTAATTTTTAAAAACGTTTCGTTTTAACAAA
>CAZZNR010000090.1:0-3569 GCA_964655835.1 uncultured Muribaculaceae bacterium
GTATAAAAATCTTTAATTTTGGTAATTAAAAAACCATTAATGGCAGTATTTTCATAATATTCCCAAATCATTAAATCTAAAAATGATAAATAATTTCCTTTCGATATTTTATTGATAATATCTTTTATTATTGGTGTTTTTATATTAAGAACTGGTAATTCTGTTTTCAAAAGGTTAGTTGCCCATTCAATATTCTTTTTATTCTCATTAGATTTTAAATATTTTTGAAATTCTGGTATATCATTTGTATTCCATTTATCTTTTATTAGTTCCATAAAATTATCCTACTTTCAAATTGCTTTTATTTATTAATTAAATTATATCATAATAATATCCAGAGTAATATTAAGTATTATTATTTAATGGTAGATATTTCTAAAAATACAAAATATTTACGAGAAAATCTTAAAATATAAATAAACTCCGGTACAGAAATACATGAGTATAAAAAAAAGCTATTTTAATATACTAAAAAAGAATTAAGTAATTTAAATTATTAAGCTTAAAATTTATTGAAATATTATAAAAGTCGTGTTATATTACTACATAGGAATTATTAAAATTATTTAATATATTCCTACTTAATGCCCGATTAGCTCAGTCGGTAGAGCGCACGGCTGTTAACCGTTAGGTCGTAGGTTCGAGTCCTACATCGGGCGCCATATAAAATTTACTCACTTAGTGAGTTTTTTTATTTAGATAAACTTTTATTTAACATATGATTTTTTAGTTCTTTTTTTAATACTTTAGGATTGGCTAATTCTTTTTGGTTTAAACCACAAATATTTAACATTTCTTTATTATTTATATTACCTATCTGATTTATATAATTAATAAAATCCTTTTTAGTTTCGCTAGGATCATTATGATATTGATTAGCAAAATATAGAGCAATTAATGATCCATAAGCATAGTTAAGATTAGTTTTTTTATCTAGATTTATATTTGTTGATTCAATTTGAAAAAGAGATAAAATAATATCTTTTGGCAATAATTTATGGTTTGAATCGATTTTCGGAAATATAAAATCAGTACAATATCTAACTCCGACAAAATATTTTAATAAATCTCGAAAAAATAAATTATTAGCTTTTATTGTTTCATTGTTACAAAGATTATTCTCGGAAGAATAATCGAGAAATAATTTCATAAAATACATCGCTGGTACTTCATTAAAATGATTAGTTGCTTTAGGCTGAGTATAATTGTCTATTTCATTAAAATGAATAGCATGACCAAATTCATGGACTAAACCTGATAAATCATAGATAGTAACATTTTTAATATCAAATATGATATATGATTTTTTTAAAACGGGAATATTATAACAAATACCTTTGTAATTATCGTAAATTGGTTTTAAGGCAACTTGTTTGTTATTAATTAAATTTTTTATTAATTTATAATATTTAGGATTATATTCATTAAAAAAATTATAAATGTAATCTATTCCATCACTTATTTGTATAATATTATTTTTATCATAATTAATGATTTCAAAATTTGTGTCTCGATATATTTTTAATATATTTTTGGCAGCCTTAAGGTAATAAGAATTCTTAATATTGTCAAAATTTAAATTGTTAAATCTTGATTTAATAATTTTTCGATAAGGATTATTTGGGGCAAGATTAGTATAAATAATATCATAATCAGTTAATAAATAAAAAGTTTCACACAAATAGATCAAACTATTATAAATAAGTATTTCTTCATCTAGTGATTTAGTATTTTTTAATCTAGCACTCATCTGATTGATTTCGTTAAATAAATTATGAATATCTATATACATAAAAACCTCTTTGAAGTATATAATAAATATTAATTAATATAAAGTCAATTAATTTTCTAATTAAAACTTTGTCTTCGAATATTAAATTATAGATATTGCTTAAAAAAATCAAGCATGTTATAATTTATATACTAGGAGTGTGGTTATCGTGCCAAATAATCTATTTAGTAATAAATTAGAAGAAGAAGCATTTCTTTGGTTAGAAGCTGCTCGCAAATTTTTCGAAATTAATAAAGATAAAAAATCATATGAAGATGATATTAACGAATATTTAGAAAAATGTGATGAAATATTAAAAGAAAACAACGCCCGATGTAATTTTATTGCAGAAATTTTAGCACGCAAAGATATATCTTCTAATAATAATTCAGTCTATAATGGTAATAATCGTCTATCAGAAATAGATTCATTAACAAAGGAATTTATTGAATTTTTAAAAATAATGCCTTTAGATGTTAAAGAAGATTTAGAATTTTATTCTAAAGTAATTGATAATCGTTTACAAATGATTGCTGAAACATCATTAGAACAACAAACTATTTTAGAATATTATCCTAATATTGATAATCTTGATTACAATGAGAAATTTGAAGTTTTAGCACCGCTATTTGATTCGATTGAAACAATTAGGATGGAACAAGAAGGTCCAACTGTCCTTAATGTTATTAATGATAATGCCATTGAACAAGTTGAACCAATTCTTACTACTGTCGATAGTTCTTTTGCGAATATAGTTGATATGCCAAAGATTAAGCAGTCCATTGATCCGCAAATTCAAAAAGGTGACTTAGTTAGTAAAAGTGCATCAAATAGGGATGAAGTAATAGGTTTAAAAACTAGACCAATTAATCAGGTTATTAATGATGAACCAAAAGTTATGGAAAAAGAAACAAAAAAAGAACCTAATGAATTTTTTAATATTACTGATGAAATAATAGCAGGAATTCAATCAGAGAAAGTAAAACCTTCAGAAAATACGGTAGTTACCCATACAAATATGGAATTATCTGATTTAGAGGACGAAAATTTAGAGGACAAAAAAGAAAGCGCTGAAGAAGAAACACTTGTATTAAAAGAAACACCGGAACAACTTCTTGATACTTTGCGGTTAAAAAAAGATATTGAATTATTTGAACCGCCGAAACAACTTCTTGATACTTTGGGACCAGAAAAAGATATTCCGAGGATTATAAATGAAGAAAAAGTAGTATTTAATATTCCTAAAGGTTTTTCCCTTACTGATATAGCCTTAGCTATATGCAGCGATATAAATGGCTGGATTGATATCTATGAATCAAATAAAGAAGCATTAAATAATATTGTAAAAGAAAAAAATAATGGAAATTTTAATGATTTCGAAAATGATCGAAATTTATTTGCAGGGATTAATATTGATATTCCAACAATCTTTAAAAAAGAAGAACCAGAGGGTCATTTAAAACTTGCTGCATAAGGAGGAAAAATGTTTTTTACGATAAATGATATAATTGAATTAAAAGAAAAAAATTATCTCGTTCAAAAAGTTGCCTTAATTGATAATGAAGCATATTATGAAGTAAAAGAGATAGATAAAGAGACCGATGAATTATTATTTGATATAAAAATAATTAAAGGGATTAAAGAAGAAGAAAAATTGTATATTGAAGAAATTGATGAAGAAGAATTATTAATTAGAATAAAGGATAATTTAAAGAGCTAAATGCTCTTTTTTTTTACAAATTGTGTTAGTGTAAAGAGGTTTGGGGATTTTTTAGAAAGAAAATGATATAACATTATT
>CAZZNR010000091.1:0-3483 GCA_964655835.1 uncultured Muribaculaceae bacterium
TGCCACAACCTGGAGTATTGGTGATTTAAGTTCATGGGATACCTCAAATGTAACCAATATGTCAAATATGTTTGATTCTGCTGGATATACTGCCACAACTTGGAGTATTGGTAATATAAGTACTTGGAATCTTCTTCAACTAGGTCATTCAAAATGTGATGCACTCATTGGTTTAGGTGCTCAAGCAAGTATTGCTCTTGCCCCAGTTATAACAGCTTGGGGATGCTAGTTAAATAATTAGATTAATTTAAATAAATATTTTTTAAAAAAAAATAAAAAAAGAGTTGACTTTTATAAATTTGTATAATATACTTTACTTAGTCAAGAAATGATTAATTTTATTTCTTGACTACTGAGAGGAATATAATTAATTTTATATTTCTCTCATTTTTTTTAAGGAGAATTATGAAAGTATGTGTATTAACATTAGGTTGTAAAGTTAATTTATATGAAAGCGAAGTCATTAAAGAAGAGTTTATTAGTCATCATTATGATATAGTTAATTTAGAAGATAACCCCGATATAATAGTAATTAATACTTGTTCGGTTACTAATCAAAGTGATTCTAAAAGTAAAAAAATAATTAGGAAAGCTAAAAAGATTAGTCCGGATAGTATTATTGTTGTATGTGGCTGTTTTGCCGAAAATCATCAACAAGATATTAAGGATTTAAATATAGATATTTTAGTTGGTAATAAGGATAAAACTAAAATAATTGACTTAGTTCAAGAATATTATCAATATAATGAGCCCATTATTAAATTTTATGATCTGAAAAATTCCGCCTTTGAAGATATGAAAATAAATAATTTCGAAGGACGAACAAGAGGGTTTGTTAAAATTCAAGATGGCTGTAATAATTATTGTTCTTATTGTATCATTCCCTTTTTAAGAGGAAGCATCCGCCATAAAGATATTAATGCAGCTTATGAAGAAATCAAAGAATTAGTAAATAAAGGTTATAAAGAAATAGTGCTAACGGGAATTAATACGGGAAGTTATGGAACAGAAACAAATTATAATTTAACGACTTTAATTAAGAAAATAAGTCAATTAAATAATTTAAAAAGAATTAGAATAAGTAGTATAGAAATAACGGAAATTAATAACGATTTCTTAAATGAATTAAAAATAAATCCAAAAATTTGTAATCATCTTCATATTCCTCTTCAAAGTGGCGAAGATTCAGTTCTAAAAATGATGAATCGGAAATATGATATTAAAAATTATAAAGAGATAATTAATAAAATAAGAATGATTAGACCTGATATTAATATTACGACGGATGTTATCGTTGGATTTCCGACTGAAACTGAAGAAAATTTTAAAGAAACAATAAAAAATATTAAAGAAATAAATTTCGGAAAAATTCATGTGTTTCCTTATTCTAAAAGAGATGGTACCGCTGCAGCGAAAATGAAAGATTTAGTGCCAAGTATCGAAAAGAAGAATAGGGTAAAAGAATTACTTAATTTATCTTTAGAACTAGAAAATAATTATTATCTTAAATTTTTAAATAAAAAATTGGAAGTATTAATTGAAGAAGTTAATGATAATCATAGTATTGGTTATACTAGTAATTATATAAAAGTAATTATTAATAAAAAATTAAAACAAAATCAAGAATGTATTGTTATACTTGACAATAATAATGTCAAAATATTATAAAGAGTTTGTGTAAAGTAATATTATAATATATAATATTTATAGGTGGGAAATTATGAAAATGATTGAAGAATATAATGTTAATGGTAGTTATAGTGATAGTCCTATTAAAGGAAAATTGAGGGCATATACTCATAATATTACAAAATCTTTAAAAGGAGTTAAAACATTTGTTATTACTTCATGGGTAAACACTAAAGATTATATTAATCTAATTATCCATAATAAAGAATTAACGAAAAAATTAGCAACTGGCATAATTGCTGGAACTATCTTAATGACTTCCTTAACGGGCTGCCAAATATTACCTAATGCTGCGGTAGTTCAGCAAGAAAAAGATTTTTTAGTTACTATTGATTATGTTGTTAAACCGGAAGATAATTTATGGAACATTGCTAAAAGCTATTCAACTGATATTAATACAGAAGTAAATAATATTTGTATATTAAATAATATTGAAGCGAAAGATGTTTTATTACCTGGAACAGAGCTTAAATTAGAAGTAAAATATAATGAACCAGCTTTTGCTGATGAAATTAAAGAACTAGAATGGAATGCTAAAGAAAACTTTATTGTAACAACTTATAATGATCCTGAAAGAACAATTAGTCCTGCTAATGAACAATTTAAAACGGAAAATTTAATGGCAAATCAAAACATAAGTTATGCTCGTAGTAGTCGTGAAGAATTAGCTGAAATGAAAAATCAAAAAGATCTTTATACTGATGATAATATTAATGATAAAGTAGTTGAAATTGATGGATATTATGATAGTAGTATTGAGCGAATTGGAAATTTTTTAAATGTTCATTTTAATACTAAAGAAGCGATTAACGATTATCATTTTGCGATGCAAGTCGAAGCTGCAAATATTAAGAAAAGATGATAACATCTTTTTTATTTTGGTAATATATATGCTATTATATAAATATGGATTTTATTAAAGGAAAATTTAAAAGAAGTATTTTTGAATCTAGTACCGGCTATTTAGTCGGCCTTTTTCGTGTTTCTGAGACCGATTCCCAAGATATTGAAGTAAATAAAACCATAACTATTACTGGTTATCTTCCAAAACTAAATACGGAAGAAAATTACTTATTAAAAGGCAATTATATTGATCATAATCGTTATGGATTTCAATTTGAAGTTCATGAATTGGAAAAAATTAAACCCAATGAAAAAGAAAGTATAATTGCATTTTTAACTAGTTCTTTTATAAAAGGTTGTGGCATTAAAACTGCCGAAAAAATATATCAATTATATGGTAATAATGCTATTACTAAAATAAAAGAAAATGAAGCTAATTTATTATTAGTTTCAACGATGACAAAAAATAAAGCAAATAGTATTTATACTTCAATTATGAAGTATTCTGAATCTGATGATGAAATAACTTATTTACAAAAAATGGGTTTTTCCTTACCGGATGCTTTAAAATTAATAAAAATCTATGGTAGTTATATTAAAGATATTGTAATTAATAATATTTATGATTTAATGAAAGATATTGAATTTAAAAAAATTGATAATATTTTTTTATTATCTAATTCAAGAGAAGATGAAAGAAGAATAAAGGCTTTAATTATTCAAAGTATGAAAGAATTAACTTTTCATAACGGAGATATCTATTTAGATAAAATTGAAATAATAATGCATTTACAAAAAACATATAATATAGAAATAAATATTAATAATCACTTGGAAAATTTAGCTATCAAAAAAGAAATAATTATTGATAATGATGATTATTATTTAACAAGTGATTATTTAGATGAAGTATATAATAGTAATTGCATAACTAAACTCATAAATAAAAAA
>CAZZNR010000092.1:0-3476 GCA_964655835.1 uncultured Muribaculaceae bacterium
TACACCAGGACGTACACTCTTTCCCTACACGACGCTCTTCCGATCTTTGGTTGTTACTTCTAAAGTTAAATTATAATACATGGTCAAATCCGTTGTATTATTTCCTGTTACAGTAAAAGTTTTAGTTCCCCATAAAGCTTCTCTTGGAAATATATTATTCATATCGATATTACTTCCTCCATTAAAAGTAATATTCATTGTTCCACCACTTACCGTAATAGTAGTTGATAATTATGAATTATTTATATTAGCAGTAAAGTAAGCGTAACTAAGTGCTATCACTAATAAAAAGACCGAAAAAATTATTACTTTTTTTAAAAATATATTAATTTTTCTTAATTTATCCATAGTAACATTCCTTTGCTTCTATAATATTTTCATAATATAGTTTTTATTTTACAATATTTCTTTTAATTTATAACGAATAATTTTAAATCTTCTTCGGTTAAATTTAAATTAAAATCTTTGACATATATATCAGCTAAAACATCACCAATATTAATTTTATCACCAACTTGATGAAGAATTTTAATTCCTACTGAATGATCAATAAGATCATCTTTAGTTATTTTTCCTGCCCCTAACTTTAAAGATAATTTAGCACAATTTAAGGCACTAATTGATTTTATAGTACCGGTAACATTACTTTTTAAAGATAAGACTTTATTACTCACTTTAATAGCATTTATATCTCCGCCTTGAGTAGTTATCCATTTTTCAAACATTTTATAAGCACTGCCTTTTTTTAAAGCATTATTAGCTAATATTTTAGCATCATCTACAGAAATACCTTTAGCCATACTTACTATATGAGATGCTATTTCTATACTTACATCTTTTAAGCGATTATTTTTTCCCTTTAAGACTTCAATTGCTTCAAGTATCTCTAATGCATTCCCAATTGAAGATGATAAAGGTTCCTCCATTGGAGTAATAATGGTTTTAACTTTCTTATTATAATGATTTCCAATACTAATAACCCAAGAAGCAAATAAATCAGCTTCTTCTTTAGTTTTAATTAAAGCTCCACTACCGACTTTAATATCAATCACAATATAACTAGCTCCACTAGCTATTTTTTTACTCATAATAGAGCACGCTATTAAAGGTATTGATTCAGTAGTACCACTTACATCTCTAAGAGCATAAATAATTTTATCTAAAGGAACTAGCATTTCACTTTGAGAGCATACTGCTAGACCTATTTTATCTATTTGATTATAAAATTCTTCTTCGGTTAATTCCGTTTTATATCCCGGAATACTTTCTAATTTATCAATTGTACCACCAGTATATCCTAAACTTCGGCCACTCATTTTAGCCATGGGAATATTCATGCTTGCTACAATTGGGGCGACAATAAATGTTGTTGTATCACCTACACCACCAGTAGAATGTTTATCTGATACTTTTTTATTAAATTGATATACCTTTCCACTTTTAATAAAAATATCGGTTAAAGCTAAAGTTTCATTTAAAGTCATGCCATTAATAGTTATAGCCATTAAAAGAGAGCTCATTTGATAATCTTTTACTTCACCTTTAAGATAACCATTAAAGGCATAAAAAAGTTCATTATAAGTTAACTCTTTTTTATCTTTCTTTTTATTTATAATATCTATAATGCTCATGGCTTACCCTCTTATCTTAAAAGTATTATACTATATGTTTAACAAATAAACAACATTCAAAAAATAAAAAAAGGCTTATCTTCCTCTTTCTTTAACTTTATATTCTTTAGACATTTTATCTAAGAAGTTTAATTTTGCTCTACGAACATAACCTTTTTTAATTACCATAATTTTATCAATTAAAGGACTGTTAACGGGAAAAGTTCTTTTAATAACTACACTTCCACTTTTCTTTCTAACCGTAAACATTTCTGAAACTGAACCACCTTTTTTAGATATTACTAAACCTTCAAAGGCTTGAATTCTTTCTTTTTTTCCTTCTTTAATCCAAACATCAACTCTAACAATATCTCCAACTCTAAATTCAGGAGTATCTTTTTTAATTTGTTTGGCATTAATTTTTTCAATCAAAGGATTCATTTTATCATTTCCTTTCTATAATATATATTCTAGAATCATTTATAAATTTAAAGCGGATTGTAGAAGTTTCTTTTCAAAAACAAATAGATTATAACATAGTAATTTATGCTTTTCAAGTATTTATCTTGTACGATTACTTAATTTTTCATACTGATAAGTATTTAATCTTTTTCTTAATAAACCAGCTAAAAATCTAATATTCTTCATATATATTTGAATTATTTCATCAGATAAATGATTTTCATATTTTTTTAAGATCAAACTTCTTAATTTTGCCAAATCATCATATAATAAACTGGTTTGTTCTTGATCATCATCTTCATCATCTATATATATTAATATCTTTTTAGCTAACTTATTTATTTTAGGCATTATTTCTTTTAAACAAATTTCATCAATTAATTCTTGATTATTTAAAATAATAGTTTTTTTATTAAGGGTTAATTCTAAATAATTATTACTTAACTCTTTATTTAATAGATGATTTTTTTTATTTTTGGAAATAGCATAATTCATAATCCCCCACCTTAATCAATTAAATCCTTTCTTCTTTCTTTAGTTATTCTTAACTTTTCGGCTTCCCGATAGGTTTTTATTTTTTGATGATCTCCAGATAATAATACTTCAGGAACTTTCATATTTCGATATTCAGCTGGTTTAGTATAAACCGGATAATCAAGTAAATTATTATTAAAAGACTCACTTATTAAGCTTTCTTCTTTAATTACTCCATCAAGAAGTCTTGCTACACTATCTAATATAACCATCGCTGGTATTTCACCACCCGTTAAGATATAATCTCCAATACTTATTATTTCATCAGCTAAAGTTTTAATTCTTTCATCAAAGCCTTCATAATGGCCACATATAATAATTAAATGTTTTTTACTTATTAATTTCTTAGCATTAGCTTGTTTATATAATTTTCCCGTTGGACACATTAAAATTACATATGAATCTTTAGTTTTAATTTTATCAATCGCGTTAAAAATTGGCTCACATCTTAAAACCATACCTGGTCCTCCACCATAAGGAGTATCATCAACTTGGTTATTATTTAAAGGTGAATACTGACGAAAATTAATTATCTCAACCGTAATTTTTTTAGTTTCAATTGCTCTTTTAATAATTGACTCATTTAATATTCCTTCAAACATATTTGGAAATAATGATAAAACACTTATTTTCACGACATCAATCCTTTCAAGTTTTGACATATTAATTTTTTATTTTTAAAATCCATATTAATAATAAAATCACTTTTTATTGGGATATAAAATTTGTTATTTATTTTAATTAATGGATTTATTCCTGGTATTGTTTCTGTTACAATACCTATTAATTGATCATTATCATAAACTTCTAAATTGAGTAAATCATTATATAAATATTCATTATCTTGTAATTTTAATTCCTTTCGATTTA
>CAZZNR010000093.1:0-3435 GCA_964655835.1 uncultured Muribaculaceae bacterium
TAAGGAGAAGATTATGAAGAAAAAATATTGGTTATTAAGTTTGTTATTACTTTTTATTACTTTTGGTTGTGGTATGGGTAATACCCCTAAATCTAAAGTATCTGATTTATTAGATCGCTACAATAATCAAGACGATGTTATAAAAACCGAACTAGGAGATTATTTAAATGCCCTTGATTTAGATGATGATAATTTAACGGGATATCAAGATATTTATTTAAGACAATATTCCGATCTTAAATATAATATTAAAGATGAAAGAATAGATGGCGATACCGCGGTTGTCGAAGTAGAAATAACAGTATATGATTATTACACAGCTGAAAATCAGATTAATACTTATGTAAGTAATAATCAAGAAGAATTTTTCGATGATAATAATATTTATGATCCAGATAAAGCTTTAAAATATCGGATCAGGGAATTAGGAAAAACAAATGATACTGTTAAATATACTTTAGATATTAATTTAACCAAAATAAATAATGTCTGGACAGTAGATACTTTAACAAATGAACAACTAGAAAAAATTCATGGGACTTACACACACTAAGTCTTTTTTTAATGATATTGAATATTATTACATTATTATTAAGGAGATGACACTGAATGTTAAGATCTTCAACTAATCAAAATAAAAAAGCAACAAAAATAATTAGAAAATTAAAAACATTAAAAAATAATTTAGTCAAAAATATAGTTTTAGATTCTGAACTATTTCAAAATGCTGAACTTTTAAAAGTATACGCTCGATTTTATTATGAAGAAAGTAATATTACACATGATCCAAAAGATATTTTATCGGCATATTATATCTATCAAGATAAAAATAAAATAATACCCTTAAAAGATAATTCTAATAGATATTATAAAATAGTTGATAGTTATTTAATAGATAAAAAAAAGGTTCTTAAATGCTCCAAAAAAGATAAATAAAAAAGATATATTTAATGATATTTTCGTTATGTCTTTTTTTAGAAATTATGAATAATATTTATTAAGGTGAAATTATGAAGAAAATAATTATTTTATTGTTACTTTTATTAATCCCAATAAAAGTAAATGCTAATGAACTTGCCAAAACATCAGCTTCAAGTATCTTAATGGAACAAAGTTCAGGGAAAATACTATATGAAAAAAATAGTAATGAAAGATTATCTCCGGCAAGTATGACTAAATTAATGACTTTACTTTTAATTATGGAAGCTTTAGATAATAAGAAAATAACTTTAAAAGATCAAGTATCAATTACTAATAATGCTGCTAGTATGGGGGGAAGTCAAGTATTTTTAGAAAGTGGTAGCAAAATAAAAGTTGAAGAATTATTAAAAAGTATTGCTATTGCTAGTGCTAATGATGCATCCGTTGCTATGGCTGAACATCTAAATGGAACAAGTGATGAATTTGTTAAAAAAATGAATCAAAAATGTCAGGATTTAAATTGCACTAACACGAATTTTAAGAATGTTCATGGCTTAGATGAAACTGATCATTATTCATCTGCTAAAGATATGGCGATGATTGCTAGAGAATTATTAAAACACGAAAAAATATTAAACTATACTAGTATTTATGAAGAATATTTAAATAAACCCGATGGAACTTCAACTTGGATGGTAAATACTAATAAATTAATTAAGTATTATAGTGGTTTAGATGGCATTAAAACGGATTTTACCAATGACGCGGGCTATTGTTTGACCGCAACAGCTTTAAGAAATAACATGAGATTAATTAGTGTCGTAATGAAATCACCAACTACTAAAGATCGAAGTAATGATACAGTTGAACTCTTAAATTATGGATTTAGTAATTTTAAAGTAAAAATTATTTTAGATACAAAACACGATTTAGGTAAAGTCGATGTGTTTAATGGTAAAAAAGAAATGGTAGGGATAAAACTAATAGAAAATGCGACTAATTTAGAAAATATTAATGAAGAAAAAAAATACACTTATAATATCATTTTAGATAAAATAAAAGCTCCCGTTAAAATCGGGGATATAGTAGGGCATTTAGAAATAATTGAAAATAAAAAAGTAATTAATAATGTAAATATTACAGTTATCGAAAATATTAATAAAGCAAATATTTGGGATTTATATAAAAGGAATTTAAATGATATATTAATAGGTAAATAACAAAAGTACTTAAAAATAAGTGCTTTTACTTTACTTTTTTTTATTAATAATATATAGTATTAACTCAAAGAGGTAATATATGAAAGAAAAGTTTAATGAATATTATCATAATGTAAATCACGAAATAAAACAATATTTTAATATCTTAGCATCTGAAATACCAGATTTTCTTATTCCTTATATTGAAACTAATACGATGCAAAGATTAAAAGATATCAGTTATTTTTGTGGGATGGAATACGGTAATAAAGAATTATATCAATTCAAATATTATGTATCACGCTTAGATCATAGTATTTCAACAGCCTTAATTATTTGGCATTTTACCCAAAATAAAATTCAAACTATTGCTGCTTTATTTCATGATGCTGGTACTCCAGCTACAAGTCATGTCATTGATTATTTAAATGATGATTATATTATTCAAGAAAGCACTGAAGCTGATTTAAGTGATATATTAAAAAATGATCAAAATCTACTAGATTTAATAAAAAAAGATGGCTATCTATTAGACGATATTACTGATTTTAAAAAATATCCTTTAATTGATTGTAAAAGGCCAAAATTATGTTCTGATCGAATTGATGGTTTATTTTTAATATCATTAGTTTGGGCTAAAAATATTGAATTAGAAGAAATAAAAGAGATATATCAAAATATCAGTTTAACATCAAATGAAGATAATAATTTGGAGTATAACTTTAATGATCCAATATGGGCTGATCGCTTTGTCGAGTTAAATGATCGCTTTAATGAATTAACCAATGATGTATTAGATTATAATTCTATGGCTTTACTTGCTAAAATGATAGAGTATATAATTGCTAAAGAAATTATTACTTATGATGATTTGTTTTCGTTGACTGATATTAAATTATTTAATATTATTTTACATAATGCTCAAAATGATTCTACTTTAAGAAAATTATATGATGATTTTACATCATTAAATGAAATAGAAGATGATATTCCTGAATTAAAACAAAGGGATATAGACCCGTTAATTTTAAATAAAAGGTATTCTAAAATAAAATAAAATTCTTCTTTAAGAAGAATTTTATTAGTTGTTATTTAGTTTAGTAAGTTATTTAATTTTTTTTAAGAATGATAGACTTAAGAGGATTAAACCAATTACACCTATTAAAATTAATATAATTGTATTGCTATTAAATAAATCACTATTCAAATAAAAGATATCATTTAAACCAGTACTCAAGAATCTCATTGGTACCCAAGGATATACCCATGTTTGCCAAAATTCCGGTAATATTTCATAAGGTATATTTACCATTAC
>CAZZNR010000094.1:0-3423 GCA_964655835.1 uncultured Muribaculaceae bacterium
TGTACACTTTTTCTTATTGTAGATTCTTTTCCTTCAATATATAAAATATCTTTGGTAAAATCTAAATAAAAATTCGATAAAGTAAAGGAAAGGAAATTATTCATTAATTTGTATATTTCTTGATAATTATAATTATTATAAGCTTTTATAACATCAGAAGTAAATTCGTTTAATTTATATATCATATATTTATCATACTCAGGCATATTTTGATATTCGATTATATCCTTATCGGGATTAAAATCATTAATATTACCTAAAATAAATTTGGCTGTATTTCTTAATTTACGATAAGATTCCCCTACTTGAATTAAAATGTCATTACTTATAGGCATATCTTCAGTATAATCAATTGATGCAACCCATAGTCTTAATATTTCTGAACCTTGGTCAGAAATTACTTTTAAGGGATCAATAACATTGCCAACACTTTTAGACATTTTATTACCTTTACCATCTAAAGTAAAACCATGAGATATTATTTGTTTATAAGGGGATTTTTGATGAGCGGCTACTCCACATATTAAAGAAGAGTTAAACCAACCTCGATATTGATCAGATCCTTCTAAATAAATGTCAGCCGGATAAGGTAAACCTCTTTCAATTAACACTCCCGTATGAGTCGAACCAGAATCAAACCAAACATCCATAATATCCATTTCTTTAGTAAAATTGCCATTAGGACTTTTATCATTGGTATAACCTTTAGGAAGTAACTCTTTAGCTTCTTTTTCAAACCAGATATTTGAACCATGTTTTTTAAATAAATCGGCTATATGCATCATTACATCATAATCTAATATTTCCGAACCATCTTCATTATAAAATATTGGTAGAGGAACACCCCATACTCTTTGACGAGATATACACCAATCACCACGGTCTTTAATCATATTATAAAGTCTGGTTTTTCCCCAATTAGGATGCCATTTTATTTCATTTTCAATACTATTAAGAATATCTTCTTTGATAGATTCTATACTGCAAAACCATTGCGAAGTTGCTCTAAAAATAATGGGTTTTTTAGTTCGCCAATCGTGAGGATAACTATGGGTAATAAATACTAATTTTAATAAATAACCTTTTTCATCTAAGTATTTAGTTATTTCTTTATTTGCTTCTTCAAAAAATAATCCTGAAAACATTCCTGATTCATCATTTAAGATTCCTTTATCATCAATACCAAAAATCATTTCTAAATTATATTTTTTCCCTATAACGAAGTCATCAGCCCCATAACTTGGTGCAGTATGAACTAATCCGGTTCCTGATTCTAAGGTCACATTTTCCCCTAAAACTACTGGACTAATACGATCCATAAAAACATGCTGATATTTAACTCCAGCAATATCTTTTCCTTTAAAAGTATTAATTATTTCAGGATTATCCCAAGCAAATAAATCAATTAGAGAAGGTAACAATTTTGTAGCCATAATATAATATTTATTATCTACTTTAATTTTTGAATATTCAAAATCTTCTCCTACCGCTATAGCGGTATTACCTGGTAAGGTCCATGGCGTTGTAGTCCATATTAATAAATTATCATCTTTATCAACATATTTATTGCCATTTAATATAGGGAACGCTACATAAATAGATGGATCTTTACGATCAAGATATTCTATTTCCGCTTCAGCTAAAGCCGATTCTGAAGATGGTGACCAATAAACTGGTTTCATACCTTTAAAAATCAAACCTTTTTTAGCCATAGTAGCAAATACTTCAATTTGTTTTGCTTCCATCTCTTTTTGGAAAGTTGCATAATAATTATCCCAATCTCCAATAACATTTAAAGCTTTAAACCCTTCCATTTGCGATTGGATTTGTTTTTTAGCATAATCTTCACATATTTTTCGAAATTCAGCTTTAGAAATATCTTTACGATTTACCCCAGTACTTGTAACGGCATGTTCAATTGGTAAACCATGAGTGTCCCATCCTGGTATATAAATCATATCTTTACCATTCATATAAGCGTGACGATTAATAAAATCTTTTAATATTTTGTTTAAAGCATGTCCAATATGGATATTTCCATTTGCATATGGAGGGCCATCATGCAAAATGAATAATTCTTTTCCTTTATTCTTATTTCTAATTAAATTATATAAATCTAATTCTTCCCATTTTTCTCTTTGAATTTTTTCATTAAGCGGTAAATTACCTTTCATTTGAAAATCTGTTTTTGGCATTAATAATGTATCTTTGTAATCCATTTTATTCTTCCTTTCTAAAAAATAAAAAAATTCATGACTTAAGGACGAATTCTATACGCGGTACCACCTTAATTCATGAACTTTATTCATGCACTTATAACCTCTTAACGCGAGATAATCGTCTTTTTCTTATCAAAAAAACGCATCGGAAGTGATTTACAAATAATTCTCTATACTTACTTTCACCAATTATAAGATTCTCTAAATAGTTCCTTATTTGCCCTCTTCGTCATTTGCTTTATGTCTTAAATTATATGCTTTTTGTAATGCTTTGTCAACTTCTTTGATATTTATATATAATATCAGTATTATTATATTTTTTTGATTTAACTTTATGAGGATTATATTTTTTACTATAAAACCAAGGTTTAATAGTACTGTTATCAACAGCAATTTGATAATCAACCATTATATTGCCCTTATCTTTAACCAAAGGTATAATTTTTTTGTCAATATAATTTATATATCTATCATTTAGTTCATCTATTGTAAAATCATGTGCCTCATTAAAATAACTATTGATAATTAATGAAGATATTATATTAGATAAATCGATTAAATCAAATTGGCCTTCAATTTCTAAGTCTCTTATATCTCTTAAAATAAATTCATAATTTGATGCTACTAATAATTTTTGTTTTAAAATATTATAAAAAAAATTATTAGAATAAAAAGTACACTCTCTTTTTATTTCTTCTTCATCATAACATTCATTATTTATATCAATAAATTTGCTATAACCATTTTTTTTAAAATATGAAATTAATTCTTGCCAGTATAAAAAATCGGTTTTATCTAAATAAGGAATTATTTTTTTTAATAGGGAAGAGTTTAAAAAGAACTTATTATCTCGCCCTAATAACCTAGGAAACATAAATAATAAGAATTCTTCATAACATAAAGCTTTGATAGCGGCTATCTTTAGATTTAATATATACTTAGCTAACTTATTAATATCATAAATTATTATTTCTTTGGCGTTATAAAATATAGCATTTAAATATTGATCTCCACTAGCTGCTGGACATAAGATTTTTTTATTATCAAAATGAAATAAATTATTTTTAGCTTGACCATTTTCATTAGAAAAAAGACATAATGGAGCATAATTTTCAATTCCATATGATATATCATTTTTAATTAAATAAATACTTTTGCACATAAAGATATTGGTTTTTGAGTGACATGCAAGTTAAGATTTTTT
>CAZZNR010000095.1:0-3397 GCA_964655835.1 uncultured Muribaculaceae bacterium
ATTATTTTCACATATTCCCTATTAGGTTTTATGTAAATATTCTTATTGTCATGGCCGATCTACGACTGCAATTAACTGTAAAAGCAATGTTATATATTTAAATCGCAATACTGAATTAGATAAGTTATTATTAAATGAATTATTTCGATATCATGATTTAGTTACGGTCATTAATTCTGAGTTTGAAGATTCTATCATAGATGATTATCAAATGTTAATAAAAGCAATGTTCTTAACAAAATATATAGCAAACCAAAAACTAAGAGATTTATCAGCAATAGATTATTCACCAATTGTTAAAAAATTATATAAATTTAAAGGCAAATTATAATAACTAGAATAACTAGTTATTTTTTTATTATATGTTGCTATTGAATGGGGAGGAGTAAATTATTAAAATTAAAAAGCATTAAAAAATGCTTTTTTATAATAAACGAAAAAATACTGAAATAAATTGTACAATTTATTTTTTTTAAAAGCCATGTTATAATTACTTTATAAAATAAGGTGATAATTATGGAAAGAGATATTTTAATTAAAAAGCTTGATGATTCATTGACAAATCTATTAACAATTGGGAGGTCACTTTGACTTAACTAATAAAGAAACAAAAATAATCGAGTTAGAAAAAGAATTAAATAATCCGAATATTTGGAATAATCCTAATTATGCAAATAAATTAAATAATGAGTTTATAAACTTGAAAAAAAATATAAAAAATTATTTTAATTTATTAAATGAAATAAAAGAATATAAAGAAATATTAGAGATTAGTAATGATCAAGAATTAGTTAATGAAATAGAGCGAAAAATTAAATACATTAACAATGATATAAAAGAAATGGAAATAAATGCCTTACTAAGCAGAAAATATGATGGCCATAATTGTTTCCTGGAAATTCATCCCGGTGCTGGAGGAACAGAAGCTTGCGATTGGGCTAGTATGTTATTAAGAATGTATCAAATGTTTTGCAAAAGGTACAGTTACGATTTTGAAATTATTGATTTACAACAAGGTGACGAGGCCGGGATTAAAAGTGCAATGATCAAAATAACGGGAAATTATCCTTACGGTTATTTTAAAAGCGAGCAAGGAGTTCATCGTTTGGTGCGAATAAGTCCATTTGATTCTGGAGCTAGAAGGCACACCTCTTTTGCTGCTGTTAGTGTTATTCCGGAAATAGAAAAAGAGATAAATATTGATTTGAAAAATGAGGATTTAAGAATTGATGTCTACCGTAGTAGTGGTAAAGGTGGCCAAGGCGTAAATACGACTGACTCAGCCGTAAGAATTACTCATATTCCTTCAGGAATCGTTGTAACTTGTCAAAATGAAAGAAGCCAAATTAAAAATAAAGATACGGCACTAAAGATTTTAATTAGTAAATTAGAACAAATTAAATTAAGAGAGCAAGATGATTCAATTAATAAGATGAAAGGCAGTACTAATATCGATTTTGGCAGTCAAATTAGAAATTATACACTAGAGCCTTATAAATTAATAAAAGATGTTCGAACTGATTATGAAAGTTCAAATGTAGATAAAATATTAGATGGAGATATTCTACCTTTTATGGAAGCATATCTCAGAATGAGAGGTAAAAATGAAAAAAATAGTTAATATTGTCGTAGGGTCTTTACTTATTGCCTTGACCTTCAATGTCTTTTTCTTGTCTTATGAAATAGTGCCAAATGGTATATTTGGGATGGCGGTATTATTAAATTATATTAATGGTTATGACCCGGCATTATTCGTATTAATCGTTAATTTTTCTTTAATAATTATTGCTTTATTAACTTTAGGCCCCGAAAAATCAAAAGATTATGTGTGGGCGGGATTATTAGTGCCTATCTTTATGTTTGTTACTAACTTTTTTATAAATTATATTTATTTTGCTAATTTAGAAAAAATTATGATTGTAATAGCAGGAGGATTTTTAACAGGTTTAGGATATAGTTTAATTTATAAAGTAGGGCATAGAGTTGGAGGAATTGATATAATTCAAGACATCTTTAATATAATAACTGATTATAAAAATAAATATATTTCTTTTGCAATTGAAGTTCTAATCTTAATTTGCACCTTATTAATATTAGGTTTAGAAACAATGTTATACTCCTTAATTGTAATATATATTATCAGATATATTGGTTCTAAATCTAAAATTGGAGTAAGTACAACTAAAACATTTTTTATTATCACTTCAAAAGAACCGGAAGTTAGAAAATATGTTATTGAAGAATTAAAACATGATTTAACGGAATTTAATACAAAAGGCGGTTATAGTCATAATAAAAGTAAAATATTAATGATTTCTATAGATAATAATCGTTATTATGAATTAAAACAAGGAATATTATTAATAGATCCTAAGGCATTTATTTCTATTACAGATGGTTATGAAGTTATTAACAATTATAAACCAAAAACAATAAAACCTTCTAAATAGGTTTTTTCTCTTTAGGGGAAAAATAAAAGTATTAAGGCAGGAAATATTAATGAAAATAAAAAAAGAAAATATCGAAAACATTAGAATATTATTTATGGTAACATACATTTAATAATAAACTGATATCACCAATTTTAAATGGCAAAACTGAATAATATAAAAAAATAGCTAAATTAAAAGCTAAAATAAAATAAATTAATATATTGACTACTTTATAATATAATTAATTATGAAAAAATTAATTATATTATTACTTTTTGTCTGCTTTTTAGTAATGACCGTTTTTAAAGTTGATGCTAGCAAATTAACTTTTCCTTTGATTGGAAAAGTTATAATAATTGATCCAGGTCATGGTGGGGTTGATAATGGAGCTAGTCATTTAGAAGTAAAAGAAGATAATATTAACTTAGCAATCAGTATCTTAATAAAAAAAGAATTAGAGAAAAATGGAGCCACTGTTTTCTTAACTCGAGATGGCGATTATGATTTAAGCCGGCCTCATGCTTTATATCGCAAAAAAAGTGATTTTGATAATCGCATTAGAATTATAAATAATAGTAATGCCGATATGTATTTAAGCATTCATTTAAATATTTTTAATCAAAGAATTTATTTTGGGCCTCAAGTTTTTTATACCGAAAATGTTAAATCAAATAAAATCATAGCCAAAACAATCCAAGCAGAATTAAATAAAACTTTAAACACGAAAAGGATTATTAAAAAAACTAATAATTCTAATTATATGTATCGACAATTAAACATACCAGGGGTATTAATTGAATGTGGTTTTCTATCTAATTATAACGATCGTAATAATTTACAGAAAAAAATATATCAAAAAAAATTTTCTCAAATAATTCTTCAAGGTATCATTAATTATTATCAATAAATATAGAAAGTATACACTTTTTTTAAAAAAGATATATATTATTTTTAAAAATTTTATG
>CAZZNR010000096.1:0-3346 GCA_964655835.1 uncultured Muribaculaceae bacterium
TTTAGATTATATATGTATGATAGATTTATTGAGAGGCTTGCTGTAAGTGAATATAAAGATAACTTTATACTAAAAGGCGGTTTTTATTTAAGTACTTTATTTGGTGTTGAAAATAGATCGACTATGGATATTGATACAGTAATAGCTAAAGCAGCTTTTAGTGAAAATAATATAAGAAAAATGCTAGAAGAGATAATTTTAATTGATATTAATGATAACACTATTTTAGAACTTGCTAGCATTTCAATTATTAGAGATGAAGATGAGTATGGGGGATATAGAGCAACAATAACCATAAAGTTAGAAAATATTAAAGAGTCTTTTCATATAGATATTTCTACAGGTGATCCAATTATTCCTACAGCAATAAAATATAAGTATTTACCAACTTTAGGAGATAAGCATATTAATTTATGGGCTTATAATATTGAAACCGTATTGGCAGAAAAAATTGAAACAATACTAAATAGAGCTGAAGCCAGTAGTAGAACTCGTGATTATTATGACGTTTATTTAATTTATAAAACAAGTTTTGAAGATATTAATCAAAATCATTTTAGAAAAGCAGTTGAAAAGACGTTTGAGAAAAGAAAATATGATGGAGATATAATTAATACTTTAACAAAAATAAAAGATAGTGAAATTTTGAAAGACAGATGGGAATCCTATTTGAAAAAAAATAGTTACGCAAAAGGGATATCTTACCATGATGTTATTGATTGTTTAGAAGTATTAATTAGAATAATTAGCGAATAAATAAAAATAGATAGTTTTCTTTAAAATATTATAAAACTATGAAAAATATATATAAATAAAGTTATAAAAAAAGTATATTTATGATATACTTTTTTTATGAAGGTGTATATCTATGAAAAGATTATTTTTTTTAATTTTATTTTTATTATTTCCTTTAAATTTAGAAGCTAAAGATAATGAATTTATTATCGAGTGTGATAAATTTGAATTTCAAGAATTTGAAGATTTTGCTTGTCGAACTAAAATAAATTCTTCTTTTAATTATGATAAAATAACTTTTGATATTATATCGACAAATGGCGTTATTTTAAAAGAAGCTCGAACTAATTATACTTTGTTATGGCAAGTATCAAGTAAAAAGAGTAAAGTAACAGCTGAAACTTTAAGGAATCGATTGGTTAATGGTTTTCAGGAATTCGGAATATTACTTTTTTCAATTAGTGAATATGGCAAACAAAATGTTGAAATAAAAAATATTATTTTAACTAATATGGAAGAAAAAGAAACCTTAAAATTAGATGATATTAAAATAGAATTTATAATGCAATCTTCCGAAAATAGACTTAAAGAAATAAAAATTGACGGTGTTAAAATTGCTAATTTTTCGGTCGATAATTTTAACTATTACTTAGAAACTAATGCTGAGGCTTTAAATCTCGAAGTTACTCCTCTTGATAAAAATGCTAAAATGGATGGCATTGGAGAAATAAAATTAAATCCTAAAGTTAGAGAAACAATTATTCCCATAACTGTAATTAGCGAAAATGGTATTAATCGAATTTATAAATTATTTATTATTAATAATTCAATAATAAAAAATGATATTAGTGCATCATTAATCGAATTATTTGATGATGAAGGTAATAAGATTAATTTTAATTTTAAAAGTGATGTTTATGTTTATGATTTAGAGTTAGCTTCTAATATAAAAAAAATTAGTACAAAAGTAACAGTAGAAAATAAAGAGTTTTCTTTAGTAAAAGATTATGGCAACCAAACTATTAACATTCAAAAAGGTGATAATTTAGTTCTTATAAAAATTAAAGATTCATCAGGCGATATAAAAACTTATATTTTTAATATAACAAAGTTACTATCTAATAAATCATCAAATAACTATTTAAAAAATATTAATATAGAAGATTATAGTATTAAATTTAATAAAAGGGTAAAACAATATAATTTAGATATTAAAAGATCTGATAAAGTATTAAATATTAATGCTATTCCCGAAGATAATAAATCAATAGTTAATATAATAGGTAATGAAGATTTAAAAGATGGCAGTATTATTAAAATTATAGTAAAAGCAGAAAATGAAAGTAAGATTACTTATCAATTACATATAATGCAAAAAGAAAACGGTTTTCTAAATTATTTTGTATATTTAATTATCACTTTATTTTTAATTGGTTTAATAATTAAAAATTTAAATAAAGTTAAAAAATTTATTAATGATATTTTTACAAAACCTAAGGCTAAAAAAGTTGAAGAAATAAAAAATAAAAACGAAGTTAGTAAAAAACAAAATAAAAAAGTAGTAACAAAAAAGATAGAACCAAATAAAGAAGTTAAAAAGAAACCGGTTAAAAAATCTAATGCAAATAATAAATCATCTTCAAGTAAAGTAAGCGCTACAAAGAAAAAACCAGTTAACAAAAAAAATAAAAAGAAAATCGCCAAGAATAAAAAAAGAAATATTAAAAAATAATATTTCTTTTTTAAAAGAGTAATTATCTTTTTTTTATTTATTGCTGAGTAGTTTCAGACACTTGTATATAGGCTGTCTCATAAACCCTTTTTTAGTTTTTTCCATAAATAATACTGTGCATTTTAAATTGGGTAAAACATTGATATATCCTTCTTTAGTAAAAGGAGGATTTTTATTTATTGGAATTTTTTTAATAAATAGAAATTCACCCTTTTTTCTTCCAATATTAACTGTTCCAGCATATATTATTTTATTATTTTTTTCTTGGCCTAATAATAAACTAGCCATAGCTTTATCATCTTCTTCTTTATATCCGCAGATATAATAATCATCATCTTTTAAATTTTTTATTTTAATCCAGTCTTTAGTTCTTTTATTAATATAATATTTACTATCTTTTTTCTTTGCAACTATTCCTTCTAAATTTTCTTTAATGACTAATTTATATAAATCTTTACCTTTATTATCGATATATTCTGATTTGATAAAATATTCAGTATTAGGATATTTATGCAAAAAATTTTTACGTTTTATTAATGGTAAATTAGTTAAATCATTATCTTCAAATAAGATGTCATAAGCAATAAAAACAACCGGGAAGTTTTTAGCAAAGTATTTTATTTTTAATTTATTTTTTAATAAGGCTCTTTCTTTTAATTTATTAAAACTTGGTTTACCATTAATCATAATAACAATTTCACCATCAAAAATAACTTTTTTTGTAACCATTTTTGGAATATTTAATAATTCGGGATAACGGTTATTAAGAATATCACCTCTTTTATTTCTAATAGTGATTTTTTTAGGTTCCACAAATAATAAACTTCTTATTCCATCAAATTTTAATTCGAAAATATAATCAGGATCATTAAAAGGTTT
>CAZZNR010000097.1:0-3342 GCA_964655835.1 uncultured Muribaculaceae bacterium
CAAAAGTTTCATTAGCAACAATTAAATGTCTTATATAACTTTTAGTATAATTTTGGCAAGTATAACAATGACAATCATCTAATGAAGTAAAATCTTCTTTATATTTGGCATTCATAATATTAATTTTACCATATTTAGTATAGGCATGACCATGCCTAGCAAGTCTTGTTGGAGTTACACAATCAAAAATATCTACTCCTCTAATAACTCCTTCAATTATATCAATCGGATCTCCTACTCCCATTAAGTAACGAACCTTATCATCGGGAAG
Source organism: uncultured Muribaculaceae bacterium (assembly GCA_964655835.1). Taxonomy (GTDB): domain Bacteria; phylum Bacillota_I; class Bacilli_A; order RF39; family UBA660; genus DUUS01. Next base: position 272 of record CAZZNR010000097.1, read on the forward strand.
ATAAGGATTAGAATACTCAATAGCCTTATACATATTTTCTTTCGATTCATTATCATTAGCAACCCCACCAATAGCATAACCATCAAAATTAATCTTAACCGTTTCAATTGCAGAATGTTTTCTTAAATCAGCAAAATAACCACCTTGAATTATACCAAATAAACTTTGCTTAGAATTGTTATGAACTTTTTTACATCTTTGGGCCCATCTTAATGTTCTTTCAATACTATCTTTCATATATTCATAATTTGCTGATGCTGGGGGACATTCATCAAAACACATAGCAATATCACTATCTAATTTATTTTGAATTTCAATTGCTTTTTCAGGTGTTAAAAGTAATTTATCACCATTAAGATGACTTTTAAAAGTCACCCCTTCTTCGTTAATATCTTTTGGATTAGCCAAACTAAATACTTGAAAACCACCACTATCAGTTAAAATTGGACCCCCATAATTCATAAATTTATGTAATCCTCCAGCTTTATTGATTATATCTTCACCTGGTCTTAACCATAAGTGATAAGTATTAGCTAAAATTATTCCGGCATCTAAAGTTTTAACTTCTTCGGGAGATAAAGTTTTAATTGCACCTTGAGTCCCTACCGGCATAAACATTGGAGTTTCATAAGTGCCATAATTAGTCATTATAGTACCTAATCTTCCTTGGGTATTTTTTTCTTTTTTTATTAAGGTATATTTAACTTTCATAAGATCATCCTTTTATTTTAGAGAAATTATATATCTCGCATAACCATTATTTGTTGATATATGAACCCCACCAAAGTCAGCAATTATTTTTTTTATTTTATAGTTATCAGTTAGACAGTTTAAATAAACTTCTTTAAGATCCATATCTTTACTTTTTTTAATTAATTCTAAAAATAAACTCCTACCATACCCATTACCTTGATGTTTTTTTTCTATATATAAAGATATATCCTTTTTATCTAAATTTATTTTTCCTAAACCAATAACATCAGCACCTTGTTTTACTATAATTAAATGAGAATTTCGAATATTTAATTGACTTTTAATTTCATCACTTAAAACTAAGTATTCAATCATTTTATTTTCCCTCCTTGAATTTCTAATCGGTCTTGTAAAAGATAAGAGAAGTTTTTTTCAATAAATTTTTTAAAACTTCCATATTTTTGAGCATAATTATTGATCCTATCAATAAATTTTTGATCTTTAGTATTAATAATCACATCATTTACATAATCTATTAATTCATCATCATCTAAAATATAATCTTTACTATTAATGGTTAATATTACTCTACCAGTAAGTGTATTAGTTTCATTTCGTTCTAATTTTAGATCATGGAAAAATTCAGGATGAAAACTTAAAATATAATTGGCGTAGGTCTTAATTAAATCTACTTTTCTTACTTTTACGGGAAGGCGATATTTTTCTTTTAATTCTAAATGTTGGGGTGAGTTATGATCTAAACCATAACTTTCTGTTAAAAAATGAGTTCTTAAAATCATATAACGATGTAATCCATTGCGTGATATTAAGTATTTCTCTTTTGGTAAATAATCCACACAAATAGGTTGATCTTTAAAACTTTTGGCTAATTTAGCCATTATTTCATCAGATGAATAATCTAACATTCCAACACTTCTTTTTTGATATAAAGAACCATTACTATTAAAAAAATTATTGATAGCATAAAAAATATTTCTTTCATTTTGATTATCAAAAAAATTATATCCCGTAATATCAGCTATACTAATTTCTGCATCTTTTTCATCATCAAAAAAACCGTACTTATAAATTAATTCATTTATATCTCTGGTACTTTCGATATAACTTGTATTGTTTGTTGCCAAATTTTTAAAATCAATATTATGTTTTTTAAAGAAATTTAAAATATCTCTACTTATTACCATTTATTACCTCAAATCTAGTATAACATAATAAAATTATTTTATAAACATTGCATCACCGAAAGAAAAAAAGCGGTATTTCTTTTTAGTTGCTTCGTCATAAGCTTTTAAAATATCTTCTTTAGATGCAAAAGCACTTACTAACATTAATAAAGTACTTTTAGGTAAATGGAAATTAGTTATTATTTTATCTACTGCTTTAAATTTAAACCCGGGGTAAATAAAGATGTTAGTTTCTCCGCTTGACGGAACAAACTTTTTATTATTTTGGATAACGGTTTCTAAGGTTCTTACTGATGTGGTCCCAACTGCGATAATAGATCCCCCTTCTTCTTTTACTTTATTTAAAATTTCTGCTGCTTCTTTATCAAGAATATAATATTCACTATGCATTTCATGTTTGGTAAAATCATCAACCGTAACCGGTCTAAAAGTTCCCAACCCAACATGAAGAGTAATATTTACAATATTAACTCCTTTAGCTTTTATTTGATTAAGTAATTCAGGAGTGAAATGAAGTCCCGCAGTCGGTGCAGCACTTGATCCATATTCTTTAGCATATACGGTTTGATAGCGTTCTTGTTGTTTTAATTTTTTTGTAATATAAGGAGGTAATGGCATTGTTCCTAACTTCTCTAAAACTTCCATTAATATTCCTTGATAATTTAGTTTAATAATTGTTATTCCATCTTCTTTAAGATCATTTACTTCACCTATTAAAATATCTCCAAAATTAATAATGGTTCCTTTGTTTAATCTTTTTTGAGGTTTTGCTAATGCTTCCCAAGTATCACCTATTATATTTTTAAGTAATAATATTTCAATTACTGCTCCGGTTTCATTTTTTATTCCTAGTAATCTAGCTGGCATTACTTTAGTATTGTTAATAACTAAAGCATCCCCTTTATGTAAATAATCAATTATTTGATAAAAGTTTTTATGTTCAATCACTCCAGTTTTCTTATCTAAAACCAGTAATTTAGAATCACTCCTATTTTTAAGAGGACTTTGAGCTATTAAATTTTTATTTAAAATATAATTATAATCTTCTGTTTTCATATTAAACTCCTTTCATTATTATAACATTGTAATTAAAAACCGGCACATAAAAAAGTCTTATAAAAGACTTTTTTTAAAGGTTTAAGCCCTCACCCTTAATATGTTTATATGCTTTAT
>CAZZNR010000098.1:0-2663 GCA_964655835.1 uncultured Muribaculaceae bacterium
CTTATATAAATGAATTAAATTTAAATAAAGCTTCCGTTTTAGAAGTAGGAACAGGTTCAGGTTGTATAAGTATCATTCTTAAAACTGAGTTACCTAATCTAGAAATAACTGCAATCGATATAAGTGGCAAAGCTTTATCAGTAGCGAAAAAAAACGCTAGATTAAACAAGGTTAAAATTAATTTTATTAAAAAAGACTTATTTAAATATAATTTAATAAATTATTATGACATTTTAATTAGTAATCCGCCTTATATTAAGTTAGGTGATCAAATAGATCCTCAAACTGATTACGAGCCTAAAATTGCTATTTATGCTGATGAAACTGGTTTAATTTATTATAAAAAGATATTTGAAATTGGGAAAGAATATTTAACAAAGAAATTTTTAATTGCTTTAGAAATTGAAGAGACTATTGGCAAAGAGTTAAAAACTTTAGCTAAAGAATATTTCCCTGATAAAAAAATTAAAATTGAAAAAGATTTAGCTGGAAAAAATCGATATTTATTTATCTATAGTGAATAAAAAAAAACAACACTACCCATTGTTAATTAGAAAGGTAGTGTTTTTTAATGAAAAAAGTATTAGTTATTGGCGCTATAATTATAGCCTTTTTAGTATATTTCAAAACCCAAAAAGATGAAGTAATCATAATTCCTGATAAATCTTTAAGATTTCGCGTAATAGCAAGTAGTAATAATGTTAATGATTTTATTATCAAAAACAAAGTTAAAACCGCAGTGGAAAAAGAACTGGCCTCATTATTAGAGGATGCTGAAGATATTAATGAAACAAAAGAAATTATCAAGCAAAATATAACTAATTTAAATCAAACAATATCAGATACTATTAAAGAAGAAAATGTTGATTATGATATTAAATTTGGTTTTAATTATTTTCCAAAAAAAATATTTAAAGGCATCGTTTATAATGAAGGAAAGTATGAATCTTTAGTGATTACTTTAGGTCAGGGAGATGGTGATAATTGGTGGTGCGTGCTTTTTCCTCCTCTTTGTTTATTAGAAGAAAATCCTGTTTCTAGTGATGTTGAATATCAACTATTTGTATCAAGAATAATAAATCATTTTAAATAATATACTTAACTGGTGATATATGTTAAGTATATTTTTAATTGGTTTAGCTTTAAGTATGGATGCTTTTTCTTTAACTTTAAGTTTAGGAATAAATCAAATAAGTATTATTAATAAAATAAAAATTTCTTTAATGATTGGATTAATGCATTTTATTATGCCTCTAATGGGAGTTATAATTGGTACCAATATAATATACAATTTCGACATTAATGCCGACTTATTTGTCATAATAATATTTATAATAGTTGGATTATTAATTATCTTAGAAAAAAAAGATAATAAAAAAATATTTAGATTTAACTTTTTAATCATATTTATCCTAGCTCTAAGTGTTAGTTTTGACAGTTTTTCGATTGGATTAAGTTTACGTTTTATTACTTATAATATTTTCTTATCGCTATTAATTTTTGCATTATCTAGTGGTATAATAAGCTTAGGAGGTTTAATTATTGGCCAGTTATGTGCTAATAAACTAAAAAATAAAGCCTCTTATGTAGCGGCATTGATATTATTTGCTTTAGCTATTGTAAAAATAAAAGAATATATTTCTTTAACCAATTGACAATTTAATTAATAAAATATATAGTAAATGAACAGAGATTCATGAAGAAAGATGTGAACAAATGAAAAAATTAATAATAGAAGGTAAACAAGAGTTAACCGGAACTATAAAAATAAGTGGCGCTAAGAATAGTGTTGTTGCCCTTATTCCGGCTGCTGTTTTAAGTGATGGAAAATGCACTATATATAATGTCCCTAATATAAGTGATGTTCATCGTTTAATTGAAATGCTTAAAATATTAAAAGTTGAAATAAAATTTGAAAATGAAACTTTATACATTGATAATTCAAAAGCGATTAATGCGGAAATCCCTGAAGAACACGCTACTAAGATAAGAGCTTCGTATTATTTTATGGGTTCATTATTAGCAAAATACAATTCATCAGAAATATCGTATCCTGGAGGCTGTTCAATTGGAGCTAGACCAATTGATTTACATATTAATGGTTTTAGTAAACTAGGAGCAACAACTAAAATCGAAGATAATAAATATAAAATAACTGCTAAAAAACTAACGGCAGCCGATATATTTTTAGATATAGCCAGTGTAGGTGCTACAATTAATATTATGTTAGCAGCAACAAAGGCTAGAGGAACTACTCATATATATAATGCTGCTAAAGAACCCGAAATAGTAAACGTTGCTTCATTTCTATCTTCAATGGGCGCTAAAATATATGGAGCTGGAACTAGTGAAATAACAATAGAAGGGGTCAAAAAATTAGGAGACGGAATAGTAGAAGTAATACCCGATCGAATCGAAGCCGGAACTTATTTAATGATTGGATCATTACTTGGCAAGAACTTAATTATTGAAGGAATTGTTAAAGAACACTTAGGGTCAGTAATTACTAAATTAAAAGAAACCGGATGTAATTTAGAAATAAAAGGCTCAACAATTAATATTAATAAAGTAAAAAAATTAAAAGCGGTCAATGTTAAAACACTAGTATATCCCGGTTTTCCAACTGATTTAGGTCAACCAATTCAAACTTTATTAACCCAAGC
>CAZZNR010000098.1:2673-3335 GCA_964655835.1 uncultured Muribaculaceae bacterium
TAGGATTTAAAGAAAGAAGGATTTTGTTTGAGTCATTATTAACGCAATGTGAAGGTGAATCATTCTTTGAAGAAACTATTTATGAAAATAGAATGCGCCATATCAAACATTTAAATGCTATGGGCGCTAATATTAAATTATTTGATCGAAGTGCAATTATTTATGGTAAAACTCCGCTCGTGGGAAGAAATGTTATCGCCACTGATTTAAGGGCCGGAGCCGCTATGTTAGTTGCTGGAATGATAGCAGAAGGTACTACTGTTATTTCTAATATTGAACATATCCTAAGAGGCTATGAAAATATAGTAGAAAAATTATCTCAAGTTGGAGCTAAAGTAAAAATAATTGAAGAATAATAAAAATAATACTTTTTTAGCCATTTTATGATATAATAAACAAAGCGAATTTCTATAGCTAAATAATGGCTATGGCGGAAGGAGAATAAGATGAAAAAAGGTATCCACCCCGAAATGCAAAAATGCACAATAAAATGTGCTTGTGGAGCTTCATTTGAAACTTTATCAAATAAAGAAGAACATACCATGGAAACATGTAATTTATGTCATCCCTTTTATACGAATAAAGCAGGAGCTCATAAAAAAACTGGGGCAGTAGAAAAATTCAATAAAAAATATAATATAAAAGACTAGATGGAAATATCT
>CAZZNR010000099.1:0-3294 GCA_964655835.1 uncultured Muribaculaceae bacterium
TTAATATTACTGTATAATTATATATACCTATCATAATTCACACTCTTTACTAATTAATTCTTATTAAGTATAGCACTTTTTTTAAAAAAATAATAGTACTAAAAAAAGCACCTTAAGTGCTTTCACCTTCTTCTAACATGGTAGTAATAAATATACCATATCCACTGGTAGGCTTATCTAATATAACGTGGGTTACAGCTCCATATATTTTATCATTTTGAATAATAGGACTTCCGCTCATTCCTTGAATTATACCCCCAGCTGTTGAGATTAATTCTTCACTTGTTATATTAAAATATATATTTTTAATTTCTTTATTATAATCTATCGTATTTATATATATTTCATATGATTTAATTTCTTCATTATTTAAAACCGTAAATAGACTTGCCTTACCGGTTTTTAAAGTATTGGGATTTCCGACTTCTAAAGTATCATAATTAGAAATATCGGCCGTATATATACCATATATACCTTTAGTAGTATTTTTAGTTACGGTGCCAAAAACGTTATTTGAATAAAATTTAGCATTTTTGGTACCAGCACTGCCAATCCCACTACGATCTATTCTAACAATTTTATTTTTAAAAATGCTACCCGTTTTTATTTCTATTAAGTTTCCAGTATTACTTTCGGTAATCTCATGACCTAAAGCTCCATATATTTTAGTTAATGGATCAATATAACTTAATGTACCAATTCCGGTGATACTATCTTTAACATAAATACCTGTTTTATACATGCCATCAACTAATATTAAATTAAATCCAGAAGTAAAAACTTTACTATTTCGCTTAATGGTTAAATCAACTTTACTGTCTAAAACATTATCTTCAATAGCAATAATTAATTCATCAATTGTTTCAACTTGTGTATTATTAACTTTAATAATAGTATCTCCCGTTTTTAAATCATTTTTATTAAATTTATTATTTATCTTATAAAAACCAATAACAATAATACCATCATTTTTTACTTCTATACCAATCGTTTTCCCGCCTGGTATGATATTATTTGAATAAGCATATATGTTTAGTGGAATCAATAAAATAAATAGTAATAATAGTATTTTTTTCATATTATCACCCTTAATATTAGTATGTTCTGATGTTATAAAAAAAGATAACCAATTATTGGCTATCTTCGATTTTAAAATCTTCAAAATTACCATTTTCAGCCAGTACTTTATTAACTGAGCTAACGGCTTTATTTAGTTTATCACCACAGACTTTTACTAGTTTCATTGCTTCGGTGTACTTTTCAATTGATTTTTCTAAATCAATGTCACCATTTTCTAATTCTTTAACAATTAATTCTAGATCAGTCATTAATTCTTCAAATTTTTTATCTTTCATTTATCCCACTTCCTCTACATTGGCTTTTACTTGGCCTTTATATAAATTGATATTTATTTTGTCACCTATTTTTAATTTGGAGCTATCTTTAATAATTTTACCATTATGTTTCGTAACACTATAGCCTTGACTTAATATTTTAATTGGATTTAATAATTCTAATTTATTTAACATTAGATTATATTCATTTTGTTTATTATTAAATAAACTTTCGGGGTTGTTTAAAACATAATTATCATAATACCTGATTATTTTATTCTTACTAGTAGAAAGTTTATTTTTTATATAAGTATTTATATTGATTATTAAATTACTTAATTTTTGTTCTTTTATTTCATAAATAGCTAAAGGGTTAACAATAATATAACTTTCTTTTAAATTTTTTAATTTATTAATATTAAGATTTAAATTATGTTTGATAATATTTACTATTCTTAAATAATATTGCTTTAATAAAATATTTAAATCGGTAATATTAGGTACGGCAATTTCGGCAGCAGCTGTCGGGGTTGGAGCTCTTAAATCTGCTACAAAGTCAGAGATTGTAAAATCGATTTCGTGACCTACGGCACTTATTATTGGAATCTGACAATCATAAATAGCATATGCTACTATCTCTTCATTAAAAGCCCATAAATCTTCAATCGATCCCCCACCTCGACCGATGATTAATAAATCTAAATCGTATTTCTGAGCTTCTTTAATTTGCTTAACAATGTCATCTTTAGCAAGGGTTCCTTGAACTAAAGAAGGAAAAAGATAAGTTTCACATATCGGATATCTTCTTTTAATAGTACTTAAAATATCTTTTATAGCAGCTCCCGTCGGAGCAGTAATAATACCAATTTTTCGGGGATATTTAGGGATAGCTTTTTTATGTATTTGATCAAATAATCCTTTATTTTGAAGTTCTTTTTTTAATTCTTCATATTTTAAATAAAGATTACCTAAACCATCTTCTTCCATGTTTTCAATATAAATCTGATAAGCTCCAGTTGCTTCATAAACACTAACTCGACCATCTACTAATACTTTCATCCCATCTTCGGGAACAAAGTTTAATCTACTAGCATTAAACTGAAACATTACGGCATTTATTCTACTTGATTCATCTTTTAAAGTAAAATACAAATGTCCCCTACTATGGCCTTTAAAATTAGAAATTTCTCCTTTTAAAGATACACTTCTAATATTAGGATCAGTATCAAACTTATTTTTAAGATATTTATTTAAAGTTGTAATTGTAATATATCTTTTTTCCATTATTCATTAATTACCTTATCTAAAACGGCATTAACCATTTTTCGAACATTTTCATCACTATATTTTTTACATAACTCAATCGCTTCATTGATTACTACTATAGGTGGTGTATCAGTATATTTTATTTCATATAAAGCCATTCTTAAAATAGCTGCTCCGGTATTATCAATTCGATCTATTGTCCAATTATTAAGGTATTTATTAGCTATTTGGTTTAATTCATCATAATAAGTTACTACTCCATAAACCATATCTTTCACGAATTCATTTTCTAGTTCCATATTTTCATTTATTACATTATCAACATTATAAATTAAACCATTACTTTTATATAATGATATTTGATATGTAATTATCATAATTTGTTCGCGCAATTTTGTTCTATTTTTCATAAATTACCTCTTAATTATTATAGCATAAAAAAATAATAGATGCTCTATTATTTTAAAATTGTTTTGCCCCATTCAACTAAAGTCTTTTCTATCATATCTTTATTTTTTCGATATTTCTTTTAATTCATATAATATATTTAAAGATTCCAAAGGTGTTACTTTTAAAGGATCAATAGCATTTAGTCTTTCTTTTAATTCGTTTTTTTCGGTTAAATCAAAAGCCAATTGAGTTTCATTAGAAATAACTTTTTTAGGATTTCTTTCATAATTATTTAATAATTCAT
>CAZZNR010000100.1:0-3287 GCA_964655835.1 uncultured Muribaculaceae bacterium
AATAAATATTATCTAGTAAATGATATAGCAGTAATATATAAAAAACCAACCCCTATCACAATTAGTAAAGTGGCATATAATAACAATAATAAAGTTTTAACCAAAGGTTATTTTAAAAATAAGTCAACTTTAGACTATGTTGGTTTATATAAAGGGAATTATCTTGATTTTGATGCTAAATCAACTAAGAATAAAACTTCTTTTCCTTTAAGTAATATTCATAATCACCAAATTAAACATATTGAAAACATAATTAATCATGGGGGAATATCCTTTTTAATAATTGAAATTAATAAGGAAATATTTTTATTTAAAGGAGAAGATTTATTGTCCTATTTAAAAGAAAATGATAAAAAAAGTATTTCCTATCATTACATTAAAGAAAAAGGATTTAATATAAAATTAAAATATAATCCCACTTTAGATTATTTAAAAGTTATAGATTATTTTATAGGAGGCAAACATGAAAAAGAAAATTAAAAGAATAAAAGAAAATTTAACATCTAAAAAAGTTTTTAATAAAAAACCAGATTTAAAAATTAAAAAAACTAAAAACTTAGGCGAAAAAATATTAACCATATTTATGATGGGTCTAATAGCTGTTACTTTAATAGTTGTTGCTTTTATGTTAATAGTTATTATTGGTTCTCCTGACTTTTCAGAAGAGGCTTTATATTCAAAAGAATCATCAATCATATATGATATAAATGGCAAAGAATATGCTCGCCTTGGTAGTGAAAATCGCAAAATAGTATCTTATGATGATTTACCAGAAGTATTTATTGATGCTCTTTTAGCAACTGAAGATGCTCGCTTTATGCAACATAGTGGAGTTGATTTAGCTAGATTTTTAAAAGCTTCTTTAGGTCAATTACTTGGTAATAGCGATGCTGGAGGAGCTTCAACGATTACTATGCAAATTGTTAAACAAAGATTTACTGATAATACCGCAACTGGTCTTAAAGGTATTATTAGGAAATTTACTGATGTTTACATGGCAGTATTTAAAATAGAAAAAAAATATACTAAAGAACAAATTTTGGAATTTTATGTAAATATTCCTTATTTAGGTGGCGGATCTCATGGTATTGAACAAGCTAGTCAAATATATTTTAATAAATCAATTGGGGAAGTAACTCTTACTGAAGCTGCGGTTTTAGCTGGTTTATTTCAAGCACCTGGAGCATATGATCCATATATTTATCCCGAAAAAGCTGAAGCTAGACGAAATCAAGTTTTAAACTTAATGAAACGCCATGGTTATATTACTGATGAAGAATGTGATTTAGCTAAAGCTGTTTCGGTTTCAACTTTACTTGTTAATGATGCTGAAGAAGTAAATCAAGATCAAGGTATCATTGATACTGTTGTTGAAGAAGTCGAAAAAAGAACTGGCCAAAATCCCTATTTAGTATCAATGAAAATTTATTCGACCTTTAATCCGATCAAACAAGAAGTAATAAATAATATCTATAATGGCACTAGTTATAAATGGCCTAATGATGTTATTCAAGCTGGTATAGCTGTAATTGATGTTAAAACTGGTGGTATTACTGCTATTGGAGCTGGTCGGAACAAAGTTCGGAAATCAGGATATAATTTCGCTACAATGATTAAACGTCATCCAGGATCAACTGCTAAACCATTATTTGATTATGGACCGGCTATTGAATATTTAAATTGGGGAACTGGACAAATGTTAATCGATGATGTTCATGGTTATAGTAACGGTATTAAAATTAAAAATTTTGATAATTCTTATCGGGGAATAATGAACGCTAAAACAGCTTTAGCTGCTTCACGAAATATTCCCGCTTTATATACTTTTCAACAAGTTCCTCAAATGTATATTAATGAATTTGTTACTGGTTTAGGTTTAAAACCTGAATATGATGAAACCGGTTTTATTAATGAAGCTCATAGCATAGGAGGATATACTGGATCTAATCCCGTTGAACTAGCAGCTGCTTATGCAACTTTTGCTCGAGGTGGAATCTATATTGAACCCCATTCTTTTACAAAGATTGAATTTGTTAAAACGGGTGATACATATACTGTTACTCCAGAAAAAAGAACCGTTATGAAAGATTCAACGGCCTATTTGATTAATAGTATTCTAAGATTTGCTATTGTTAATGGTCATGTCCCAGGTGGTAGTGTAAGTGGTACTGATCTATGTGGTAAAACTGGTACTTCAACCGTTGATAGCTCAGTTAAAAAAGAATTAAAAATATCCGGAGCTATAATTGGGGATTCATGGGTAGTTGGTTACTCTCCCGATTATGCTATTGCAACATGGGTCGGATATGAAAAAATTTCTAAAGAATACTATTTAACAAATAGCTTAGGATCCAATACTCGAAATGCTATTGCCCGAAAACTTAATTCCGGTATTCACGAAAAAAATTCCCGCTTTAAAATGCCCTCTAGTGTTGTCTCGGCCACTATTGAACTTCAAACTAATCCCTTACAATTAGCAAGTGAATTTACTCCAAATGAATTAAAAAGTGTTGAATTATTTAGAAAAGGAACAGCTCCTAGCGAAACATCAAATAGATTTAGTCGTTTAGATAATCCTTCAAACTTAAAAGTTAATTATCAAAATGGTACAACTACTCTTTCTTGGGATCCAGTTGCTTTACCAGATGCTATTAATTCTGATTATTTAACATCATACTTTAATGAGGGATACGATAAATGGGCCAGTAAATATCTTAATCAAAGAATTAATTATAATGCCAGTCATATTGGTAATATTGGATATCAAATTTACATCAATACTGGCTCCGGTTTAAGAGATTTAGGCTGGACCTCTTCTACTAAATTTACTCATCAAGAATTCTTAAATAATAATGCAACATTTGTTGTAAAATCAAGTTATTCAATCTTCAAAAATAATATGAGTACTGGAATATCTAAAGATCTGGATGTTGGAACGGTTGTTACCGCTCAGCTAGTTACAGGAAATTGCCTGAAATTATCTAATTATCTTACTATGATGAGTTTAAATCAACCATATGTTAAAGTTCTAGAATCAGGATCTGACGTAACCAAAAATAGCACCATTACTGATAGTTGTTTTTATAATAATAATCCTATTGAGTGTTATTTAATGACTGATGATAATATCTATACAATAAAACCGGTTGTTAAATATAAAGGTTCTAATGTTACTCATAATATTACCTTAAATATTAATCCTAGTTGTTAAAAAAAGTAAAAAGTCAGTAATTGAAGTGAACCCCAAATAGTTCACAAAAATAAAAAAGATGTTAGATATATATAAT
>CAZZNR010000101.1:0-3083 GCA_964655835.1 uncultured Muribaculaceae bacterium
ACTAACTCAGTTGAAGCAGCACTAAAATTAGCCCGTAAAGTTAAAAAAAGAAATAATATTTTAGCTTTAATGGGTGGATTTCATGGTATGAGTTTAGGTTCATTAGCACTTACAACCGACATTGGAAGTCGAAATGGAGCTGGCGTTTCTCTTAATAATGTTACTCATATCCCTACTCCATATATGTTTCCAGATGTTGATATGATTAATTATTTAGATATTATATTGAGTGATGATCACTCAGGAATAGATAAACCCGCAGCAATTATAATTGAAACCACTCAAGCTGAAGGTGGCGTATATGTTTTATCCAATGAATACTTAAAAGGTTTAAGAAATATATGTGATAAGTTTGATATGTTATTAATTGTTGATGATATCCAAGTCGGATGTGGAAGAAGCGGAAATTATTTTTCTTTTGAAAGAGCAGATATCATTCCTGATATTGTATGCTTATCAAAATCTCTTGGAGGATATGGTTTACCATTTGCAGTTACTTTATTAAAACCAGAATTAGATATATGGACTCCTGGTGAACATAATGGCACATTTAGAGGGAATCAATTAGCAATGGTTGGCGCTAAAGCTGGTCTAGAACTAGTTACAAATGATAATATCCAAGATAGAGTTGCTAATTTATCAAATAAAATTGAAGAAAAACTTAAAACTTTTTTAGCTAATTATCCTAGATTTGACTTAAGAGGCATTGGTTTTATTTGGGGTATAGATGTTAAAGACGAACAGCTAGCATCTAATATTAGTAGAGAATGCTTTAATCAAGGATTAGTTATTGAAAAAGCCGGAAGAAATAACTCAGTAATTAAATTAATGCCTTCCTTATTAATTGAAGAAGAACTTTTAGATAAAGGAATAAATATTTTAATAACTGTTATAAAAGAATTAAACTTAATTAATAATAAAGTAAATAAAGATAAAAAAAGATAAAATTTTTATCTTTTTTAAATCGATTTATAAATCAGGTAGTATTTTTTTATAATATGGCCGTAATCCAATTTTATCTGGTGTATGTTCTGGTAATTGCCAAAAATCATATCCAGGATAATCATTTCCTTCTATTATGCATGGACCGTTTTCAGTAATAGCTACATCCCAACCTATATATTTTATTTCTTGAATTTCTAAAGCAGCTTTTTTTACTAGTTCTATAGCCTCTTTAATATATGGTAATTGGTATCCTACCAATTCAACATCCGTATAAGGATGCTTTGTATAATTTATTAATTTTGAACTTCTAGCAATACCATTTAATTTACCAGAATCAAGATCAATCGGACAAAATATACCTGAGTTTTCGATATTATCAACAAACTTACCTTCATTACCCATTTTACATACTGCATATATAATATGAGGTTTTTCATCTACAACAATAGTCACAATTCTTAATGAATTAATTGCTAAAGGATATAATTTATTTAAAGATTGATGTTGAGTAATTAATTCTTCAATAACCCCAAAATTTTTATCAGGATTATTAACATAATAAAACATTTCTTTTAAATCTTTAAAATTTTTTTTATTTAATTTTTCAATTCCTTTGCCACTTTCACCAATATTTGGTTTAGCAAATATTATTTCTTTATTTTTCATAAATTTTTTAAAATCATTAAAATCTATTTTAGCTATATCTAAAAATTCCCGATTTAAATATTTTTTAAAACGGTCATTAAAAATATTCTTGTTATCAAAAATATAAGAAAATTTTGGATTATTACACAAAGAAATAACCTTTTTATTAATAACTCTAGTTACATACGTTTTTCTTTGTTTATGATTCATATTATAAAAAGCAAATATATTATAATCATGAAATCCGGCACCATACCTTACCCCACAATTAATCATATCTAAAAAAATTTGAAATTTATTTTTATTTGTCTTTTTAGCTACATCATCAATAACATTTTTTAATCGTTTGAATCTCACTCCAGTAATTATTCGTAAATAATACTTCGTTTTACTCATAATTAATACCTCTTTCATAATGTTTATTATATCACATCACCTTATTAATTTTAAATTTTTTTCTATTAAAACATAAATAAATATATGGTATAATTTAAATAGGTATAAAGAAAGGAAATCTAATTTTTATTAGATTAAATATTAGTATGAAATTAAATGTTGTTATTCCAATGTACAATGAAGAAGGAAATGTTGAGCCACTTCACAAATTATTAACTAAAACTTTAGATGATGTTGATTATGAATTAATATTTATTAATGATGGTTCTAAAGATAAAACTTATCAAAAATTAAAAGATATTTATGAAAAAGATCCTATTCATGTTAGAGTTATTAATTTTAGCCGTAACTTTGGAAAAGATGCTGCTATTCATTCTGGCTTAACTTACGCAAATGCTGAGTATACTGTAATTATAGATGGAGATTGTCAACAAAATCCTAAGCATTTACTTGATATGATGAATTTTCTTGATAATAATCCCGAATATGATCAAATTGCAATGGTAAACAAAACTCGTAATAAAGAAAATATTATAAATAAACTTTTAAAAGGAATGTTTTATTCTTTTATTAATAAAATAAGTGATACAAATTTTGTTAAAGGGGCTTCTGATTTTAGAATGTTTAGAAGTTATGTTGTTGAATCAATCTGTTTATTAGCAGAAAATAATCGCTTTTCAAAAGGAATTTTTTCTTGGGTAGGCTTTAACACTTATTATATGGAATATCTAGTTGAAAAAAGAAATAGCGGTAAATCATCTTTTAATATAATTAATCAATTTAAATATGCTTTTAATGGCATAATAAATTTTAGTATTAAACCACTAAGGATAGCAACAGTAATTGGACTTATCTTTGCTCTTGGAGCTTTTATATATTTAATTATTATTTTAATTCAAACATTTATTACTGGAATTGAAGTTCCTGGATACGCTTCATTAATAAGTCTTATTCTTTTATTAGGAGGTATACAATTAATGGCAATTGGTATTCTTGGAGAATACATTGCTAAGACTTATTTAGAATGTAAAAAAAGACCTATATATGTTGCTAAAAACAAACTAGGTTTTAATAAAGAAAATATTTTATAATAAAAA
>CAZZNR010000102.1:0-3081 GCA_964655835.1 uncultured Muribaculaceae bacterium
ATTTTTTCTTTCTACTTGGTATTTAATATCTGATTTATCTTTTATAATAAAACTATGATTATCATCTTTATATATACTTAATAAATCAAGTACCTCTTCATCTGTTAATAATTTTTCTTTTGCTTTTGTAGTCGTTACGGGCTCTTTATTATTTATTTTACTATCTCCTGATGGTTTATCTTCTTTAGAAATAAAAGCCATAATTATAAATACTAGAATTAATAATAAAACGATAATTATCAATATTTTATTTAATATTTTAAATATTTTCATTTATTCTCCTTATCTTATAGTCATTTTAAAATAATATATTCCTTTATTACCGGCGGCATCCACTGCATACATGTAAATAGATCTTCCTGTTCTAGCATCCATACAAGATATCCTTCCGCCAGTATAATAACTAGAAGAACATGACCCATTATAAGTCAAGTAATCTACGCCCGAATAGCCACTATTATCTGTACTGGCCCAATCATCATTCCAATACCACGAGATTTGCCAAGGATTATCTTTTCGAGTATAAACTGTACATTCATTATTAGCATACATTTCATAATCTGGATTCATACTATCATCGGCTAAATATTCATTATTAGTACAAACAATATTTGAAACATTATTTGAAGAATCACTTAATGTTCCTTTAATATCAACTGTTATAGCGATAGGAGGTGCCTTATCTATTTTACTATAAGTTTTTCTGGTATATGTTCGACCAGCAGTATCAGTAACTTTAACATAATTATTATATGAAGAAGTGATAAAACTTGAAGTATATGGTGTAGAAAAAGGACCACTTTCATTTATATTACTAAAGGTATTCCAATTATTATTATCTACACTCCATTCTAATTTTCTAATACCAAAATGATCTTTTCCAGTACAATTCACCGTTGATGATGTTTTACTCCAATCCCCGGTACTAGCACATGTCATACTTGGATTAAGATTATCAATCTTATAAGTTTCACATTTTGGCGTAGTCGTATTATTTAAATTATCTGTTGCAACCGAACATATTGTATCTCCTAATGTTGTTGTCATTCTACCGTTAACTGAAATAATACCGCCATTAGAGATATTATTAGCTGGAGTGCATGTAGAAGAGGTAGTAGTACAATATTTAATTGCTTTTACTCCAGATTTATCAGTTACATTTATTTGAATAGTTGCTGGGCCAGAATAGATATCAGTTCCTGGTAATAAAGTACTTGTATTTGTAATTAAAATAGTCGGAGGTGTTACATCTTGCCATTTGGCATATAAAGTAGTATCCCTATTAATGGTAATTATTCCCAAATTATCATATTCTTTTTCCCCATTTTCGGAAGTGCTCCAACCGATAAAATTATTACCTTCATTGATAAATTTATTATCAGGAATATCACATTGTGTCTCATACTTACATTTTTTAGGTTCCATATCACCCGTACCATCATTACTGTTAAATGATAAGGTATATTCCTTTAAACCCCATATGGCATAAAGGGTTAAAGGGGCGGTCAATTTTAGCGAATCAGTAACTTTATATTTTACATTACCTTCTGAACTTTCCCCCCATCCTAATAAATCATGACTATCTCTTTTAAATTCTTCAAGTAGTGATAAAGAACAAGGTATTTTTTTATAACATTTTTGCTCTATAATTTTATCTATTCCATTACCATTAAAGGTCAAATTATAAAAACCGGTATACTCACCATGATAAGTAATGACTGTGTTAGTTTTATTATAATAAATTATAGTAATAAGTTCATCATTTAAATTCGGTTTTGCCTTAGTGGGATCTTCAATTATTTGCTGGCCATCTTTATCCTTATCATACTTAAAATATTTACTTTCTGCTAAAGAACCCATTGTTATCATACAAACTCGTTCATCTTCAGTACTTAAGTCATCATTACATGCAATTTCAGGACAACTTAATTTTGACAAAAAACAATTAACATGATCTTCACCCCATACTTTAGCTCCTTCAGTTGCTAAAGCAATTTTTGAATTTAACATATTTTGACTAACTTTTTTATTAATTCTTTGTGATGCCGGAATTGCAATTACCACTAATATACTTATTATGGTTATTACGACTAAAACTTCTACTAAAGTAAAACCTTTTTTTTTCACTTCTTATCACCTATTGTATTAATTATACAATAAAAAAAAAGAAATTTAAACTTCTTTTTCTTATTATTACTTATTATCAGTTATTCACTAATAATATATGACAGATGCTATTGTTCCTCTTTAATCATAATATAGTCGCTGAAAGCGATTTACTTTATGTATAAGTATTTTTTTATTAAACTTCCTTTTCTAATTCATTGTTTATTATTTCATATATTTCTTCTCGACCTTTTTTAGTAATACTAGAAAAATATACTATTTGATCATTATTATCTATATCAATTGAACTTTCAATTGATTTTATTACCTTTTCACGATCTTTAGGTTTAATTTTATCATATTTAGTAGCAACTATTGTTACAGAAATGTTAAAATGCTTTAAATAATTATACATTATCAAATCATTTTCGGTTGGTTTCATGCGACTATCTATAATCATAAATACTCTTTTTAAATTTTCCCGGTGCATTAAATACTCTTCAATCATTAAGCCAAACTTTTTTTGCATAGCTTTATTAACGGCCGCATAGCCATATCCCGGAACATCAACTAAATAAAAAGCATCATTACATAAATAAAAATTTAATGTTTGAGTTTTACCTGGTTTGCTACTTGTTTTAGCATAATTTTTTCTACCTATTAAAGAGTTAATAAAACTACTTTTTCCAACATTGCTTCTTCCTACTAAAAGAAATTCAGGTTTATTTGGTTCAGGATATTGACTAGTTCTAACTGCTATTACACTTAAAATGCTGCTTTCGATTTTCATAATTTCCGCCTTATATTAAAATTATAATAAAATGTGTAAAAAAATGCAAATAAAAATAGAATATATAGCAAATAATTTAAAATTAATATATAATTATATTGGTGATGATTTTGTTATATCCAGATAATAATAAAATTTATAAAAAAAATATTAGTTATCGTAATCGTGGTATGCAGTTAGAAGCT